>JBDTJI010000001.1:0-6898 GCA_039935935.1 Ginsengibacter sp.
AAAATATTAAAAACTGAAATCCTTATACTTGGTGTAATTCATGGAGCCAGAAATCCCACAAAGGTCAGGAAGCTGAGAAAAATAAAATAGATTTACGAGGTGTCGGGACAAGAAAGAGTGTATCCCCATACCGCGTTTGTCTTTGTCAGGGTTTGTTCGGAATGATCAAACAAGTGGAGGAATGAATAGAACCTGGTGAAGTATTGTAGTGCTGGCCTTGCAACAGAACAATGAAGAACAGATGAAAAAAAATTCAACTTTATAACCTGATAAAAAATTATGAAAAAAGTAAAATGGGGAATTCTGAGCACTGCAAAAATTGGCGTAACCAAAGTGATCCCCGCTTTGCAGCAAGCGGACAATTGCGAAGTAGTAGCAATAGCGTCAAGAGATTTGGTCAAAGCGAAGTCAGTTGCAGCTAAATTAAATATAGCCAGGGCTTTTGGCAGTTATGAAGAGTTATTAGCCGACAGTGAAATTGATGCTATTTACAATCCCCTACCCAATCACCTGCATTTGCCATTTACTGTTGCTGCCATGAAGGCTGGCAAACATGTGCTTTGTGAAAAGCCAATTGGATTAAATAAAGAGGAAGCGGAAACTTTAAAAAAAGAAGTTGCATTACATCCTGATTTAAAAGTAATGGAAGCTTTTATGTATCGTTTTCATCCACAATGGATCAAAGCAAAAGAACTGGTAGACAATGGAACAATTGGCAAAGTAAAAAATATTCAAACCTTTTTCTCATTCAATAACGTGGACCCTCTAAACATCAGGAACAACGCAGATATTGGCGGCGGTGCTTTAATGGATATAGGTTGCTATTGCATTTCTTTCCCACGATTCATCCTTGGAAAAGAACCGATCAGGGTTTCGGGAACGAGTGTGATTGATAAAGAATTTAAAACGGATATTGTAACATCGGGTACTTTATTTTTCGAAGTAAACATTACCGCAAATTTCACTTGTTCTACCCAGTTATTTCCTTACCAAAAAGCTAATATTATCGGGGATAAAGGGCGCATAGAAATAGACATTCCATGTAATGCCCCTCTTGATGGGCCGACAAAAGTGACCTTATATCTCAATGGCGACGAAAAAATAATGTACTTTGAGGGCAATCAATATACTTTAGAGGGTGAAGCATTTGCGAATAGCATTTTAAACAATACAGATGTACCTACTTCCTTATCAGATGCAGTTGGTAATATGAAAGTAATTGATGCCATAGTGGAAAGTAATTTAAGGGGCTGTATGGTTGACCTCTGATTTATATTTTTTTGAAAAATATATTATACAATAAAAAATCACTTAATGAAAATTCAATCAAAAAGGCAGACAGTTTTTGTTTTACAAGTACTTGCTGCATTCATGGCGTTGTTAATACTAAGTGCCAGCCGAATAGATGCAAAGCCCAAAATATTGGTATTTGCTAAAACCGCAGGATTTCATCATAATTCTATTGCAGTAGGTCTTATAGCTATTCAAAAGTTAGGCGCTGAAAATGATTTTGGTGTAGATACCACCACGGATGCAGAAAAGTTTACATCCAAAAATTTAAAGAAATATAAAGCAATTGTCTTTTTAAGTACTACGGGCGATGTATTAAACGATACACAGCAGGAAGCTTTTAAAAAATATATTCAAGCAGGAGGAGGTTTTATGGGAATACATGCTGCTACAGATTGCGAGTACGACTGGCCATGGTATGGAAATCTGGTGGGAGCCTACTTCAAAGCCCACCCGGCTCAACAAACTGCTACTTTAAACATTGTTGATCCAAACAATATTTCTACAAAACATTTACCTAATCCCTGGATACGCAAAGATGAGTGGTACACTTTTAAATGGGTAGCTCAAGGATTGCATGAACTGATCACCATTGATGAAAGCAGCTATAATCTTGGTAAGATAGAACCAATGGGACATCATCCTATGGCATGGTATCACGAGTATGATGGCGGCAGAGCGTTTTATACTGAATTAGGCCACACAGATGAATCTTATTCAGATCCTCTTTACCTGAAACATATTTTGGGTGGGATAGAATATGCAATGGGCAAAAAACCATAACAATTATGGAGATGCGCAGCGCAAAAATAAACTTCCAATTATTAATATTCTTAAAATGAAACAAAAACTACAGGCTTTTTGCCTGGTATTATTTTCTGTAATTCTATTTAGTTGTAATCAACAAAAGCACAATTCTGAACCGGTTTTTAATCCTCACCCTACAGCAGCCTATTTAACACCGGAGGAAAGTATGAAAACCATCTATCTTCCTAAAGGATATCATATTGAATTGGTTGCAAGCGAACCCATGATCAAGGAGCCGATAGCTATTGCCTGGGATGGCAATGGCAGAATGTATGTAGCAGAAATGAATACCTATATGCAGGATGCAGACGCCACCGGAGAGCGCCAACCCACAAGCCGTATTCTTCGGTTAGAAGATACCAACAATGATGGGGTAATGGATAAAAGCACCGTTTTTGCTGATAGTTTATTGCTACCAAGAATGATGCAATGTGTAGGCAATGAGTTGCTGGTAAATGAAACTAATTCAATCACTATTCACAGCTTTAAAGACACCAACGGTGATGGGGTAGCTGATGTAAAAAAGGTGGTTTATAAAAATGATAAATACTCAGCCAGTGATGCCAATATGGAACATCAACGCAGTGGCCTGGACTGGAATATAGACAACTGGATGTATATTACCTATGATCCGGTTCGATTTCGTTATACAAATGGAGTCATGAAAGTAGATACTTTGACCAGCGGCACTGATGGGCAATGGGGCGTTACTCATGATAACTATGGCCGGTTGTTCTTTACAGTTGCCGGCGGAGAAAATCCTGCAGTGGGAATACAAATAAACCCTGTCTATGGAGATCTTGATTTCCCCGACCAGGTTACTGATGAATTTCAAGAGGTATGGCCTATTATTGCTACTCCGGATGTGCAGGGAGGCAATGGCAGGTTGCGCCCTAACAATACACTCAATCATTTTACAGCTTGTTGCGGTCAAAGTATTTACAGAGGTAATCATTTACCCGAAGACCTGGTAGGAGATTATATTGTTTGTGAGCCGGTGGGAAGAATCGTGCGCCGTGCAAAAGTTATTGACACAGACGGAAAGATTGTCCTTAAAAACGCATACGACAAGAAAGAATTTATTTCTTCCTCGGATATGAATTTTAGGCCAATTAATTCTGCAACCGGACCGGATGGTAATCTTTACATTGTAGATATGTATCGTGGAATTATTCAGCAAGGCAATTGGACACAACCAGGGTCTTTTCTGAGACATAAAATTGATAGCCTGGGTTTGGATAAAAATATTGGACGTGGCCGTATTTACCGAGTAGTGTATGACGGATACAAACAAGGAAGTAAACCACAAATGCTTGATGAGTCCAGTTCAAAGTTGGTAACTTATCTCAATAATGCAAATGGCTGGTGGAGGGACAATGCTCAAAAACAAATAATTATAAATGGTGATAAATCGGTTGTGCCTGCTTTAAAACTTATGGCTTCTGGTCATAGTGCATCAGGTGAAAAAATTACACTTCTTGGTAAAATCCATGCATTATGGACTCTTGAAGGCCTGGATGCGATTGACCAAGATTTGCTATCAAAGGCTATAAAAGATGAGGACCCACAGGTAAGAAGAACAGCTGTATGGATCAGTGAGCCGTATTTGAAAAAAAATGACGAGCAGTTATTGGATGAAGTGGCTCAACTTAAAAATGACTCCAGTTATGACGTGCGTGTTCAGGTATTGATGTCTATGTACAACTCTAAAACCAGAACAGGAGACTCAATAGTAAAGGAAATCGCAGATCTGGACTCCAATAACCAGATGCTGACTGCCACCAGGGAGGCGCTTGACAAAAATGAAATGGTAGGTACACTTACTGCCAGGTTGGGCAATATGCCAGAGAGTGATAAGAAATTAATTTTGCAAGGAGCCTCTACTTTTAGATCATTTTGCTCTACTTGTCATGGCGCTGATGGAAAGGGATTAGCTACTGGTGATGGTTTACCTACTTCCCCTTCTCTTGTTGGATCAAAACCACTGAGTTATGCAGAGAAAGATGCAGCCATCAGAATATTATTGCATGGGTTGAAAGGGCCGATAGATGGAAAATCTTACTCCAGTGAAATGCCCTCAATGGCGGACAACAATGATAGGTGGATCGCATCAGCATTAAGCTATGTAAGATTCCAGTTTGGTAAAACGAATCACGATAAGAACCTTTCCCCTATTGTGAAGCCTGAAGAAATAAAGGCCATCAGAAAAGAAGATGAAGGAAGAAAAACACCCATGACGTATAAAGAAATCGCCATAAAAAAGTAATGAGTATTATTTTAGCACCCGGTTTTACAACGAGAATAATCAGTGATCTAATATTTTTATTCCGGATAAATTTTAAAGCGTAATAATCATGAGTAATAAAATAATAGTTGGTTTTGGTGAAGTACTTTGGGATATTCTTGGTTATGAAAAATTACTCGGTGGAGCGCCCGCTAACTTTGGCTACCATTGCAAACAATTAGGAGCAGACGCAAAAATTGTAAGCGCGGTGGGAAATGATGAGCTGGGAGATGAAATCATACAACACTTTATCCAAAAAGGATTACCTACTGAATATCTTCAACGTACACCGGCTTATCCAACGGGCACAGTGACTGTTGAAATTGACGAACGAGGCGTGCCTTCTTATATCATTCACGAGCCGGTCGCCTGGGACTATATTGAATGGAATGACTCCTTGCAATCTTTATCTGCAAAGGCTGATGCCATTTGCTTTGGTTCACTTTCCCAGCGGGATGACGTGACCAGAGCCACTCTGCAAAGAATGTTGAGGTCAGTATCTCAGCGATGTCTTAAAGTATTTGATATAAATCTGAGGCAACCCTTTTATACCGAGCAGGTTTTACTGGAATCTCTTCAATTAGCCAACGTTGTGAAAATGAACATAGACGAAGCGTTGATAGTTGGAGATATGTTTAACTGGGGCGATGATGTACAAATAATTGTATTGGAACTTTTTAAAAAGTTCAATTTTCAACTGATCGCCATCACGTACGGAGAAGACGGAAGCAAATTATTTACCCCTGATAGAGAAAGCTTTATGGAAGTAAGTCCAGTCAAAATATCAGATACCATTGGTGCTGGAGATTCTTTTACGGCTGCAATGGTTACTGGCTGGCTCAATCAATCGCCGTTAGCAGAAATACATGAATTGGCAACAAACTTGTCTGCATACATTTGTACTCAACGCGGCGCTATGCCATCTTATGATAAAGACTTTTCCCGCCATTTAAGACAGAAGGATTAATATTAAAAATGAGTTTCCGCGTTCGTCAGGTCTCCTGCCAACAGGCTTCTAAAGCGGAGTGTGCAGGGAAGTAAGGTATTAAGCTCGTCAAAATTTCAGGGTACAAGAATAGTGGGACTCGTGTTACCAGTAATGGTTCCATTTGTAAGGTTAACAGAAGTCGTACTCCCTAATTTCGCAACGGGAACATTTCCATTATTTAGCTTTATAATCCCGCCATTTATATTCATCACGCCACCCCCTTGAATGGTGGCCAAAGCTGTTCCTTCTACCTTGGTGGATATCCCTTTTATGTTAATGGCTTGCTGCGCATTTATGTTGACATTTTTCCCGGACAAACTGATTTCTCCCGAGGTCGATTCAATAGAGATATTACCTCCTGATTTTATCGTAATGTTCCCATTTTCTTCAATTATTATTTCGGTATTACCTGCTTTCAAGGTAATACTGTTGCCTGCGCCGGAAGCTTCCACAACCAGTTTTTTAGAGGTGACAATACCGCTATCTGGCTGGAAGACTCCTTTTACCGACAATCCATTCGGAGGAGGAACGCTGTTCGCCCCGATAGAAGTTCCTCCATTGATGAAAGTTTTTAGCTTGGTACTGTCATTTAATTGCACCATAAACAGATCCGAACTGTTGGTAGTCCTTACATGCAAAGTTGCTTCGGGGCTTGTTGTGTTTATTCCAACACCGTTCGTTTGAGCCTTCAATTGCAGAGAAGTAAAAAACAAAATGCTTAGGTAAATAGATTTCCTCACTGTATAGTTTTTAAAATTGATGAATATTAGCTCTAATAATCTTCTGTCTGAGGGTCATATAAAGCGACAGTATGATGAAGATAAATTCTCATTCGTTATGCTAATGTATGAAATAAATACCTGCGATATCGTCGCAAGGAACCAGGCAAGTTTTATCCGTTGCGATCCTTGACAAGAAAACATTTACCTACTTTAAATAAGAGAGATATAAATTGTTATGCTTCGCTATCTTTAATCCTTTATAAATCTCAAAGATTCCTTTCCTGTTTTTGTTTGAATATTGATAATATAATTCCCTTTTGAAAGACCAGATATATTAATAGGATATAAAGTATTATTACCTAAGACAATTGTTGCTTCTTTTAATTTTCTACCTTCCATATCTATGATTTGATAATTGGCCTTTTCAGTATTACCAGTAGCCAAAAGTATTATCAAGGCTTCCATTAGTGTTGTACCGGGCTATCGCAAAATTATCACCGGCATACCCCGCTAATAAAAATTTCCCATCATTTTGAATAGTCATCGCATTTGCTACATCATTCGTATTGTCAAAGTCAGTTATCTGTTTACCAGCCGTGACAAACGTATTGTCCAGGGAGCCATTTGTATTGTAACGAACAAAACTAAAATCATAATTACTACCATTCCAGGTAGAACCCGCGGCGACAATTTTTCCATCATCTTGAATGACCGTACTTGTAAAGTGGGTATCTCCTTGTTCAATATAATGAACAAGGGTTCCGTTTTCACCAAAAGTATTATCAAGGCTGCCATCAGCACTGTAAC
>JBDTJI010000002.1:0-11898 GCA_039935935.1 Ginsengibacter sp.
TACCGCCTCCGATCACTATTGCCACCTGAACACCAAGGTCAATAATAAGCTTAATATCTGAAGCATACTGGGAAAGCACCTGCGAATCAAGTCCAAAATTTTTATCACCCATTAGAGATTCACCGGAAAGTTTCAGTAGGATTCGTTTAAACTTAGGAAGCATAACTAATTACGGATTGAAGATTTAAAAATCGCTGCAAGATAAAGGATAATATTTATTTGGATAATCCCGTATGTGCATTTAATTGACTATCATATAAAAATAATACTTAAATTATTGCGTATGTTTTCTGACTATTTCTTCCAGAGAAGAAATATCAAAAGGCTTAGCAAGATAATCATCTGCGCCAGCTTCTTTTGCCAAAGCGCCCACATTAATATTCGCGGAAAAATAAACTACCGGGATATCTTTTAAATCTTCATCTGCTTTTAGTTGCCTGGTGGCTTCAATACCACTTACATCCGGCAACCAATTATCCATAAAAATAATATCGGGTTGATAGGCAGAAACCTGTTGAATAATATTATTTGAAGTAGTAGAAGTTTTTATCTTGTAGCCAGACTCTTCCAAAAGAATCGTGCACAACTCCAAAAGCTCCTTATTATCGTCAAAAATAAAAACTTTTTTCCCTTCCTCCATTATCTGAATTAAAATTGAGACAGTGCGTTAATATAATCTGACATTTCATTAATCGGTAAAATTTTGTCAACATCCACATTCAACTCCGCTTGTGCAGGCATGTACGACATCGCTGCTGATTCAGGATTTTGAATAATTACCTTTCCCCCAAAATACTTCACTTTCTTTAGTCCTTCAATCCCATCAATATTCGAGCCTGATAATAAAAGACATACGAGGTGATTTTTATATACTTCAGCGGCGGATTGAAAAGTTACATCTATAGAAGGCCTTGAGTAATTTACTTTCTCTGAACGATCCAGTGAGAAGGTATGATCGTTTTCAATTAACACATGATAATCTGAAGGCGCAATATAGATTGTAGCAGCCAGTATTTTTTCCTTTTCTTCAATTTCTCTAACCTGTAATTTAGTTTTAGAATTTAGCAGGGCTGGTAAGATAGCGTCATTGCCGGATTTTCTATGCAATACGATAATAATTGCAAAAGCTATGTCACTCTTAATGAAAGGCAATACCTGAAACAGCACGTCAAGACTGCCCGCAGATCCCCCGATAATTAAAGCATCACATTGTTTCATTCACTTACTTTTCGCCATATTTTCGTTGAAGACACTTTTTTATACTTCCTCGATATCGTCGAAAACTCAAGTGTTTCTTTGCTTCCCAATCCTATATATCCCAGGTTTTCAAGACTATCGTCAAAAAGTTCAAACACCTTCAACTGTAGATCCCTGTCAAAATAGATATTGACATTTCTACACAAAATAAGCTGAAATTCATTAAAAGAATTTTCAGATGCCAGGTTATGTGGGGAGAAAATAGTTTTACTTTTTAGTTCGTCATTCAATTTGGCAAGGGAGTAGTTCGCAGAATAATAATCTGAAAAATTTTCTGTACCACCGGCGGCTATATAATTTTCTGAATATTGTTTCATATTGGCAATTGGGAACATTGCCTGTGAAGCTTTTTCCAAAACACGGGTGTTAATATCAGTAGCATAGATCAGCGATTTTTTTAAAAGATTTAATTCTTTTAAAATGATAGCAACAGAATAAGCTTCTTCCCCCGTGCTGCAACCTGCCACCCAAATACGGATAAAAGGATAAGTGCCCAACATCGGCAATACTTCTGTTCTCAAAGCTTTATAGAATTCAGGGTCTCTGAACATTTCAGTTACATTGATCGTAATTTGTTCTATAAAACGTTTGAAATAGATGGCATCATTACGAATCCGATATCTGAATTCAGCAAAACTTACAAATTTATCAAGAAGATATAATCTTAGTATCCTGCGTTTTAAAGATGCCCTGGAATATCCTGTGAAGTCATACCCGTACAACTCAAGCGCATCGCCAAGCAATGTTTCAACGTGCTCACTACTCTTATCTGAATCCAAGATTAGTTAATTAGGTGATTCAAAAGTTTTTCGAGTTCCTCCACATTAACAGGCTTTGAAACATAGCCAACTGCACCTGCTTCTATACATCGTTCACGGTCACCAACCATAGCCTGCGCGGTAACAGCTATCACGGGTATGTTTTTCAATTCCTCATCTTCCTTCATTTTAGCTATGGCCTCATATCCGTCCATAAACGGCATCATCATATCCATCAAAACCACACCAATATCTCTATGTTGAGATAAAATTTGAAAACCCTCCATAGGACTACCTGCAGAAAGGCAATCGTATTTTTTTGATTTTAAAACAGCATTTAAAGCGAAAATATTCCTGCTGTCATCATCAATAATCAATATTTTTTTTGTCACTCTCATAAAATAAAAAAATTAATTTTTACTGTTTAACCAAACTCTTAATAATGAAACCAACTGGTCAACATCAACCGGCTTTGAAATGTAATCGGACGCTCCTACAGCTATACATTTTTCCCTGTCGCCCATCATTGCCTTGGCCGTTACAGCAAATACCGGCAAATGTTTAAATATTGTTGATGATCTTATTTCCCGTATCGTTTCATAGCCGTCCATTTCAGGCATCATCATATCCATCAGGACTACATCAATGGTGGGGTTTTCATTTAATACTTTTAGTGCTTCTTTCCCATCTGTTGCAGCAAACACTTTCATATTATGTATTTCCAGCGCTTTCGTTAATGAAAAAATATTCCTGACGTCATCGTCTGCAATTAAAACATTTTTATTTTTCAAAACATTGCGCAATTCGATAAATGATTCTCCAAAGGGGCTTTTAACGGTATCTTTTTTATTTTTTTCTTCTACCAGGTGTAAAAATAATGCCGCCTCATCTAAAATGCGCTGGTAAGAATAAGCCGTTTTCACCACGATGGAATCGGCATATTTTTTTATTCTTGTTTCTTCACCTTTCGAAAGATTTCTGCCGGTAAATATAATGATGGGAAGGTTTTCAAATCCATCTTGTTCTTTAATTGTTTCGAGTGATTTATATGCATTTTTATCAGGAACACCCATATCCAGTATCACACAATTAATCTCATGCTTCTTCAATGCACTTATACTGTGTTCAATATCATTAGCTATTTCTGTATTAATATTATTAGCGCTCAAAAAATAGGCTAAAGCTTTAGCATGATGTTCATTTTCTTCCACAATAAGTACCTTTTTGAGGGAACGGCTTAAGGCATCTTCTAATTTTTTAAAAATCATTTGCATTCGCTCCAGTGCAATAGGCTTGTTGATAAAATCTACTGCTCCTTTTAAAAGGCTTTCCTGTTTAACCTTCATAGACGACATAATATGCACTGGTATGTGCCGTGTTTCAGAATTTGATTTCAAATTTTCCATTACTTGCCAGCCGTCTATTACAGGTAGCTGGATGTCCAACAGGATAGCCAATGGTTTAAAATGGTTTGCCATTTCTATGCCAGTATCGCCGCGAACAGCGACCAATCCTTTATAATTTTTCTGACGTGCAAAATCTAAAAGAATTTTGGCAAATGCAGTGTCATCTTCAATTATCAATATCAGCTTATCATCTACGGAAATACTGTCGCGATCATCCTGGATATCGTGGGGGATATGATCAACTACATATCTTTTTGGTTGTTTAGCAGGTTTTTCAGCAGGGCGGTTCAATGGTGTATCTAGTACTATCTTTTGATCTTCGGTTATTCTATCTCTTTGTATAGGTAAGAAGAGTGTGAATTCACTTCCAGCTCCTTCAGAACTTTTTAAACTGATAGTACCACCCAGCAAGCCTGCAAGCTCACGACTTATAGATAGTCCAAGCCCTGTGCCGCCAAATTTTCGTCTCGTAGACCCGTCAGCCTGTTGAAATGCCTCGAACACCAGTTTTTGTTTGTCTTTGGCAATTCCGATACCGGTATCGGCGACTTTAAAGATTATTTTTTTGTTGGAATCATCTTTTAAAATTTCCAGTGATACATATCCGGAGGAAGTAAATTTGATTGCATTGGATAGAAGGTTTCTCAGAATTTGCTCTAATCGCAATTTATCAGTTTGTAAAACAGGTGGCACATTTTCTTCAACAGTTATCCTCAGATCCAGTTTTTTATTTTTAGCCACCGGCATAAAGAGGGCATCCATATCTGCCGCCACTTCCCCAGGCAAAACATCTGATAGTTCCAGGGTCATTTTACCGGCTTCTATCTTAGATAAATCTAATATTTCATCTATGAGAGTTAACAAGCCTTGCCCGGAACTTTGCATTACATCAGCATATTCTACATATTGTTTATCCAGATCCTTGCTCTCTGCCATAAGTTTAGAGAGCAACAGAATAGAATTCAAAGGAGTTCGCAACTCGTGAGACATGTTTGCCAGAAACTCGGATTTATACTTGGTGCTTTGAATTAATTGCTCCGATTTTTGCTGGATATCAAAATTGCGTTCTTCAATTAACTGGTTCTTTTCCCCCAAAAGGGTTGTTCTTTCTTCCAGTTCCTGGTTACTTTGCAATAATTCTTCCTGCTGTACCCTCAATTCTTCTTCCGATGCGAGTACCTTTTGAGTTTGCGCCTCCAATTCAGCATTGATATTTTCTAATTCGCTGTGCTGAAGTTGTAATTCCTCGGTTTGAGATTGCAATTCTTCAAGTAACTCCTGCATTTTTTTTCTGTTTTGTGAACTATAAAATGCAAGACCGATATTATCAGAAATCGATTTAAAAAATTCCAAATGCAATTGAGAATACTGTTTTAGAGATCCTAACTCTATGACTCCAATAGGTTTGTTCTCTCTTAGCAGAGGTACAGCCACCACAGTCTTTGATTTTGTTTTTCCTGATGCATAACTGATGGTTGCTTCATCCCCCGGTATATTATCTAATAGTATTTGCTTCCCTGATTGAAAACATTGCCCTGGAATACTCTCTCCTATTTGCAAAATTTTCTTTGCATTTTCTGGTAATGCATATTGACCCGAAAGATGCAACAGGTTATCTTCCGCCAGGATATAAAGTGCGCCGACGTGGCTTTCGGTATAGTCTGACAGTTTCTCTAAAATATCGTCAGCAAGAGTTGTTGCATTCTTCTCGCCTACCATAGTGTCATTTAACAATGCAATTCCTGATTGCATCCACTCTTTGTCTTCAAGTAAATTAAACGAATATTGAAGCGATTTTGCCATGCTATTCAATGAACCGGTCAAACTTCCCAATCCGTCTTTCATTTCGTCACTAAACCTTATTTTATAATCGCCTTCTGAAATTTGTGAAGCGACCTTTTCTATTGCTGTAATTCTCTTATGTGTTTCTTCAGTCTTTCGCTCCAGGTCTTCCTGCAATATTGATTTTTCATTAAAATCCCTGACTACTCTTTTATAAAAAAACAAAGTAATTACAATAGCTAAAAGCGCTGCCAGAATAATTAGTAAGGGAGTAAAACCTGCTAACCTGTTGAGACTTGAAGTTCGTGTTTGCAACAACTGCTGCTCTTCTTCCTTCATGCTACTTATCTTAGCTCTGATATTATCCATATAGTCTTTACCTTTCATAAGGTCTTCATTAGCCACTTTCCCATTTATTTTCTTTGCCTGTAAATTAAGGGCCAGCATCTCCATTCTTTTGTCGATATCGAAATGCAATTGCTTTAAATTTCTCTTTTGAAGATCACTGGAAGACACGGATATCTCTATCAGATTCTCAAGCTCTGATATTTTGGTTTTGGCCTCGTTATAGGATGTAAGAAAGGCTGGTTCGCCCGTAAGGATAAACCCCCTCTGACCTGTTTCAGCGTCTTTTAATATGGATAATACCGAATTCAGATTCTCAATATTCTGGTTACTTTGTCGAACCATTTTTGAACTACGAATCAAATCCGAAATAGCGATATAAGAAGCAATAGAGCTAATAAGCAACAGGGATAGAGCGAGTCCGAGTCCGAAAAAAAGATTGCGCTTTAAAGTTACCTTCATGTTATATTTTTATGTATTAATCTCGTCATATTTATGCTTTTACAAGCAGCTTTTTGAACGTCAATGCGATCCTATAAAAAGGTATGTCCGGATTTATTCTTTCCGGTCTGTACTAAGGGGTAAATAAAAATAAAATTCAGACCCCTTACCTTCCGTACTAACAACTCCAATTTCGCCATTATGCCTGATGATGATTTCGCGTGAAATATATAATCCAATTCCCAAGCCCTGAAATCTGGTTGAGTTTTCGTCTGCTCTGTAAAATTTACCGAAAATATTTTTCTGATGCTCCGTTGGGATCCCAATACCAAAATCTTTAACTGAAAGATAAAAATTATTATCACAGATCTTAGTAGTTACTTTTATTTCATTGGTGCCGGGAGAATACTTTATTGCATTGGTTATAAAATTCACAATCACTTGTTCGATACGCATGTCATCCGCAAAAATTTCTTTATCTGCAGATCCCACTCTCGTAATTTTAAACTCAGGATTTGAGTGTTGCATGAACTCGATTACGCTATCAAGCAATTCATCAATCGAAAAATATTTTTTATTGAATTTTAATTTGCCATTCTCTATATTAGAAACATCCAGCAAATCAGCCACAAGCTGATTTAACTTTTCTATCTGGCTGCGAACTTTAGATACCCGGTTTTTGATCGTAGGGATATCGCTGTTGTCAATACTTCTCTCCAATAGCTGGATGTATCCTTTGATGCTGGTAAGCGGCGTTTTTAATTCGTGACTTGCTATACTTATAAACTCATCTTTTTTTCGTTCAGCTTCCTTCCGAAACTCTATCTCTTCCAATAATGTCTTTTGCATTTCATTAAGCTCACGGCTTTGCTCGTACAGGCGATAAAATGTTTTTATTTTCAGCAGCAGGATATTGATATCTACCGGCTTGGTAATGTAGTCAAGACCTCCTGAAGAATAACCCTGTGCAATAAGCTTTAACTCTGTACTTGCCGCTGAAAGAAAAATAATCGCAGTTTCTTTTGCTTTGCTGTAGCCCGAGATATTTTTAGCCACTTCAAAGCCGTCCATACCAGGCATTTGCACATCCAGAAGAATTAATACGTAGGATTTCTTAAGTACTTTCTTTAACGCTTCTTCACCAGATGAAGCGGTATCAACTAAAAAACCATTCTTTTCAAGCACTTTTTTTAAAGAAATAACATTCTCCCATAGATCATCTACAATCAGAATCATGTTTCAAAAATAATTAAGGTTTTTTAAAATCTCTAAATTCATTATTACTATTTGCAATGAACTTATTAGGTAGATATCTTGATAAGATTTAGTATTTTATTAAGCTAAAATAGATACCAAAATATTCTATTTGCCTTATCGGCAAAAGCAGATCAGCCGAAAAATATTGACTATTAGTATTAAAAACTTTTAGCTCAGTACGCTAATTTACGAATTGAATTTGTTTAAAACCTCATTTTTCTAACAATCGAAGATTTCATTACTTCAGTGTTTTTCACGCAAAACGATTCGTTAATAATTTCTCATGCCTCCTCTTCCGCCACCCCTGGGCATCCCTTCTCTTCGGCCAAAACGATCATTGTTATCTCCTTCACGACGGCTGCGATTAAAGGCCCCCTTAGTACCAAACTGCTTGAAATTATAAGTAAAGGTTAGCAGGTAATACCGTTGTAAGATCGCCGTTCTTGAATCAGAAATATAATTCTCACCAATCTTCCTGTCTATGTCGCTGTTCTGGTTCAACAGATCATTAACTGAAAATTTAAGTTGGCCATTCTTTTTCGGGAACATCTGCCAGGCAATGCCTCCATTCCATAAAGGAATACTTAGGTTATATCCGTCTGCCAATCCACTGCGGATAGAATAATTAAAATCAGTGGATGCTATCAGATCTTTGAGAATGTAGTAGTTAATATTAGTAGAATAATTCTGAGAAAAATATTTGGAATTCAAATTGTTGTTTGCATTTTGCTTTACACTGTATGTTACTGAATTGTAGGAAAGCCTGCCCCTAAACTCCATATTCAATTTTTCCTGTACATTCAGATTAAGGCCCAATGACTGCGATACCGAAAAAGTATTTGTAAAATTATTCTTACCGTAAAGTTGGCTTACATCTCTGCCAAAGCCCATCCGATTACCCATATTAATGCTGTTACCTTTTACTCCCTTTTGTAATGGAATTCCTATGCTCAAATTATACGACGCATTATAGGTGCCATTGAGGTTTACCGGTTTTATTAACTGTACTCCTTTTCCTCTTGCTGTATCAAAATCTATACTGTTCACTATTTTGTTAGACACCTGGTTGTAATTCACATTCATGTTGATATACCGAAATGTTATATCACTATATGATTTATAGGAAATATTCAGAAAGTTATTAAATTCCTGTTTAAGGCCTGGATTACCCACAGAGGTTCTTAATGAATTTGTTTCATCCCGCACATCCTGTAGTTGGCGCACATTTGGCTGATTGGTGCGGCCCGAATAATATAGTCGAATATTTTTTCGTTTGCTGAATTCATACCTGAAATTGGCTGTAGGAAAAAAATTAATGTAGGATTGTTTGGTTTTAATTATCGTGTCCTTCCCTGCTGCTGTGTATATACCCCGGATGCTATTGTTATCAAGGTGAGATGCCTGCATAGAACCGCCGGCCTGGAAATAATACCCATCTTTATGATACCTGAAATTAAGACCGGCGCGATGAGCTAAAAATTTATTTTTGAAATAATTAGTTTGTTGTGGGTTCAGGCTATCATACTGTTTGGTCGTATTACGATAACTAAATGCCGTCCTGTCAGAAGTACTGAAATTGTTAGTGTAAGCGTAATTTAATTCCAATATTGAATTTTTGCCTATTGGTTCGGTGTAGGATGTGCTCAAGACATAATTACTTGATTTTGTATTCTGCGAAGAAAGAAAATCTTTTTCGCGAACGTTGTTGACCGTACCATCAGGATTGTAAAAAGTAATGGGTGAAAATATTTTACCGCTTCCATCACTGTTATTGACAGAGTTTCTAAATCCAACCGTTAATGTTCGGCCTGGTGTGAAAAATCTTCGCCGGTACAATAACTCATTATTTAATGACACCCCTTTTCGTTGGTTTGTATTTCTACGAATACCGCTTAAACCGGGATATTCTATATCGGTTAGTGAGATATTTGTATAATTAGAATCATTCACTATGTTATTTGAATTCTGCAATGTAAGATTAGGCGTATAAAGAATAGAATTCATAGAATCTATTTTATATTCTAAACGAAGGCTGAAATTGTGATTCTGGTTTGCATCGTAAGAATTTCTTTGGTCGTTGGCAAATGTGGATGAATCTCTCGTATTGTTGATGGAGTCAGAAGGAAACAAAGTTTTACGATGGCTGGATTCACTAGTTCGTTTTTTGGTATCAGAAAACAGATAACTACCCTGCACCTGCATTTTACCAATGACATCTGTATAATTAATTCCAGTTGATGACGAGGTATTAATTCCGTTTCCTAAACTGCCACTGCCTCCATAACCACCCATGCCACTTACTATATCTCTTGATGTAAATCCTTGTTGGTTGAGGTTATTAGAAGATCCTAAAACAGTTATGCGACGGTCATTGTAAAAACGGTTAACCATCATTTTGCCGGTGTAAAGATCATCACTGCCATACCCCAAAGTTCCCCTTCCAAAATAACCTTGCCTGGTGTTTTTCTTAAGCTTTATATTGATTGTTTTTGACCTGCTTCCATCGTCAATTTTTGTAAATTTTGCCTGGTCGCTCATGTCATCATATACCTGTACCGACTCTATCATATCAGCAGGAATATTCTTTGTAGCCATTTTAGGATCAGTGCCAAAAAATTCTTTCCCATCTACATATATCTTTTGAATGGCTTCGCCTTGTGCCGTTACGTTCCCATCCATGTCCACTTCTACTCCCGGTAATTTTTTTAATAGATCTTCCGCATTGGCATTGGGCACCGTTTTAAATGCACCGGCAGAAAATGCTACCGTATCTCCATTGACCGTTATAGGTGGACGCTGTATAACGACTTCAGCGAGTACATCGCTGGCCTTGATCATATAGACAAGCCCTACATCCTTTTCAGGATGAGTGGCAGATATTGATAATTTTTTCTGTATCGTTTCATATCCCTGGAAAGAAATAAGAAGGCGATAATTTCCTCCACCAAGATTATTTATTTGAAACGCTCCTTTGCTATCAGCAAGAGAATGGCCTGTCACTGTAGAATCGCCGTCGCTAAAGATTGATAGGGTTGCATTGGCCATTGATTCATGATATACCGTATCAATAAGTGATCCTTTAACTGAGCCCTTTATTTTATTCTGAGCGTTACAATATTGTTGAAATAGAAACGATACCGATATAAGAAGAATTAGCTTGAATTTATACATGGAAAACAATAAAAATCTGAGATGAGACTGTAAGACGATTTATTTTGCGCAAACCTTCGCTACAAGACGTAAAATATTGATATTTTGCTATTGCCGGAATTACTTTGTCAGTTGGCGGCTGCTAAGATTGCGATGAATAATCCGCACTATCGGATATAATTTGAATTATTTTTTAAAAATCTTTAAGAAAAAAAGCCACTTTTCAGTAGCTTTTTAAAATATTAATTGTTCGTTATTTTATTAACCTAACGCGACTCTTTTAAATGAAATTACTTTTAAATCAGGGTCTAAGCCTTTTAAGAAATCGCCCACCGATTTATTACCATCTTTTACAAAAGCCTGCGCAAGCAAAGTACTTTCTTTAAAGAATTTATTGATTTTGCCGGCAGCAATTTTTTCAGCCATCTCAGTAGGCTTGCCTTCTGCTTTTATTTGCTCTATGGCAATGTTTCTTTCCCGTTCAACAGTTTCTGCGGGAACGGCAGATTGATCAATAGCGATAGGATTCATAGCAGCAATTTGCATTGCAACATCTTTTCCTGCTTCTTCATTCGATTTATTCAAACCAACTAAAACACCCATTCGATATGAACCATGAATGTATGCCGCAACATAAGGTGCTTCCACTTTTTCAAATTTAGAAACACTTATTTTTTCGCCGATCTTTGCAACTTGCTCATTTAATTTATCAGCGATGGTTTCGGTACCGATCTTTACTGAATTCAATTCTTCCACGCTATTCACGTTATTTGCAATTGCCGCATCCATAATAGATTGTGCAAACGCAATGTAGTCATCATTCTTACTTACAAAATCTGTTTCACAGCTTACATTTATAATATAACCTGTTTTTTGGTCGTCAGTAGTTTGTGCAATTACTACACCTTCTTTGGCTTCACGATCACTCCTGAGAGCAGCTACTTTTTGGCCCTTCTTTCTCAAATAATCAATAGCTGCTTCAAAATCACCATTGGATTCTACTAACGCCTTACGGCAATCCATCATACCTGCTCCTGTTTGCTGGCGCAATTTATTTATCTCTGCCGCTGTTATTGTTGTTGTATTACTCATTGTTTTTATTTATTGAAAGTACTCATCGCCCCGATAGCTACCTAAATTTTATTGTTCATTGTTCACTGTCCTGACCTTTGTTACCTACCGTTTTGTTCATTGCTACTTGCTGATTGCTTCTTCACCTTATCTACGCGCCCCTCCGGGGCCTCTGTTGCCCTGGCCAGGTCCTGCAATCCTGCGCTTCTGCGGTCCTGCTGCACTGCGGCCTTTACCTCCAGCAGGCCCGCCACTACCTCTTCTGCGGTCTTTGTCCTCATCACCACCTTCATCAAATCTCATGTCACGGGTATTTGATTCTTCCGTTTCTTCAGACTCTTCAGCTTTTTCAGCCTGTCTTTCCGCCAGGCCTTCAGCAATGGCAGCCACAATGTAATTGGTGATGATAGCAATAGATTTAGTAGCATCAT
>JBDTJI010000003.1:0-19697 GCA_039935935.1 Ginsengibacter sp.
CATACTTCAATCAGATGAACCCCCAATTCTTCGACAAGCGTATTAACCAATCCGATAGCGCCGCCCCCTGAACGGGAAAAGCGGCTCATTTTGTAAACCAAGAGTGCCATGGGCTTACTTCTGCTAGATCTACCTTTTCAATTAACTATCTCATCAGAAGCCAATTTATTTTGGATTTTAGGGGCAATTGATTCCGCCGCCAAATTGCCTCAGTTAAGTCTTGTTAATTACAATTTTTAGAAGAAATACATCCATGAATATGATGACCCCTAGAAAAAGATTGATAATAAACACGTGGAAGACTCTAAGCATCATTTCATTATTAAGATATAATATCCAACTCAATATACCCAGGCAGATATTAAGGGTCCCGAGGAAAATATAAATAATATTATTGCTTTTTTTTATTATTCCTAATAAGCGTAACAGAATTATTCCTAAGCCGGCCCATAGACCACAGTACCGAATAAAAAGCAATATAACTGCGAGGGTAAAATTTCTCCCTAATTCACTAGTGCTTGGATAGACGAAAAAAATTACAAAGCTCGACAGCAAAGCGATCGCCGTAAGTGAATAGCCGATATAGGTGCAATTTTGTTTCATCGATGCATTTAAAAAGGACTATTATTGTCTTTGGTAGGATGGTATAATCTTGCGCTATTGCTTGAAAAATAGTCTAACCAATCATTTTTGATTGGCTCTGGCAACTGAAAATAAATTTTCGTTTTTTCATCATAAAAAAAGCCACCATAAACGCTTATCTCTATTTTTCTTATTTCTTTGGACTGTATGTTTCTGGCCAACATTGAGTTCAAATACCTGGGGATATCCCGGTATGTCCATTATAACATTCTTATTATGTGGTTGAGCAAATAATTTAAATGTACAACTGAATAATAAGATGAATGTAAAGCACAGATGTCCCGCATCTGAATAATTTTTGAATTCTTTCATACTTTTGTTAAAAGGTAAAGAAATAAAAATCAGGAAATTCTCTTTCTATGCAAAGGAGTTTAATATTGATATTACATTTCCGAATACCTAATCAAAATAGTGCAACCTATTCTAAAAAACAGACTTCGGTATTCAAAGTATTTTTAAAAAGCTACCTAGTATAAAAGAGGCAAATCAGAATTTTATTTAATTGATAAACAATCTCTGTCCCACCTCTTTTGAAGTATAAATAAAATAATCATTGTGACAAGTCTTCTCTATAAAAGAAACTCAATCTAATTTATTTTCATTTCATGATTATAAACTGCAATAAATGATAGTTATATTCTAATTCCATCCCGGATTCTGCTTTAAATTGGGATTAGCATCAAGTTCAGCCTGGGGTATAGGATATAATTCTAATTTTGGAGAATAAGGACTCAAGGCATTATTTAAAATTTGAGCCGGATTCATCGCAGCAATCTCATCCTTTAATATACCCCATCGCCTAATATCAAATACCATAGTATATTCTCCTGTTAATTCTATTCTTCGCTCTAGCCTGATTTCATTTCTTACTTCATCCTGGATGCCCACCGGATATTCTGAAGCACCTGCCCGAACTCTTACCCTATTCATAATCGCCACAGCCTGTGGTGTCTGTCCCGTTTCATTAAGAGCCTCTGCAAGACATAATAGCACATCAGAGAAGCGCATCTGTATTAAATCTGTACTATAGTCGGTGGGGACTGCTCCCTGAGCTGGGGACAACGGTTCCCTGGAAAACTTACCGTAACCCATACCTGTATATGGGGTTAAAGCATTCCCAAATATACCACCTCCCTGAGTTTTATTTATGTAATGATGTATTGAAGTATCATAAATGATACTATCCCCTGACGGCAGAGCTTTATACCGGCTTATAACTGTGATATCCCTGCGTGTATCTGTGTTTTCATATAAATTATAAAAAGCCGGAGTCAGACCATACGATGTTTGAGTAGAGGTACCTACTAATTGAGAAGGAAAAAGAAAGTAGGGAAGAATAATTCCACTATGTGAATTTGCTACGGTCCACAAATTGGTCCAGGCAAAAACAACTTCTTTATTTTTTCTATTACTACTTGAAAAAACATCTAAAAAATTTGGTAATAAGCCGAAATTATAGGTAGCCTCTCCATTACCTACAATTTCGTTTAATTTAGTAACAGCCAATGGATAATATTGTTGATTCTTTAAAGGTAGTCCGGCCCCTGTAAGATAAACCTTCCCAAGTAAAGCCTTAGCTGCGCCTGCTGATATCCGGCCCAATTCAGTACCGGTCCAGAAAGAGGGTAAATGAGACTCTGCAAATTGAAGGTCCTGAATGATAAAGTTATAGACATCCTGAACAGGGGATTGTGAGGCATAAATCAGATCCTTTTGAGCAATAGAATTAACTTCTGTTGTTATTAAAGGAACTCCGCCAAAGTCTCTTACCAGCATAAAATAAGCATAAGCCCTGTGAAACCGTGCCTCAGCTATATAAATATCGGCGGTGCTTGCATTAGATACCGCTTCATTGGCATGGGCTATTACTGAATTAGCCCTCGCTATAGTTTTATAATATCGTGGCCATACATTGGTTATATTAAAATCAGTAGGGGTTTGCGAAAAACCATAAAATGGCGAGATGTAAAAGTCAGTAGCCATACCAGAAGTAACATATTGCTGGCCAACTTCAGCCAAAGCCCACTGATAAAATGGATCAAAATTAGGATCGGCTCTCCAACTATCGTAGATACCCAGAGTAGCTTGTTTCAACCCTGCCTCATTTGAAAATACTGTATTGGCAGATAGAAAAGCGTATGCAGTCTCTTCAAGATTTTTTTTACAGGATTCCGTACTAATTGCTATAAAAAGTATCATCGGTAATACAAACTTAAATTTCATGATATTATGATTTTTAATAATTAAAAATTGCAGGATAATCCGAAAGTATAAGATCTCTGCGCAGGATAAGCTGCATAATCAATTCCCTGCTGAAGTATTGACTGATTAAAGGAACTTACTTCAGGATCAAATCCACTATAATTAGTGATCGTTAGCAGATTGGTAGCGGTAACACTCAGTGTTAAATCTTTAATTACTTTCAATTTTGGAAATGCATAAGAAAAAGTCAGTGATTTCAATCTGACATAACTTCCATCCTCTACCATTGAAGAAGTAATATCGGAAATCCCAAACGGCATACCAACTTGTACGCCCGGATAACGGACATCATTTGTTGGGTTCGCAGCAGTCCATCTTTTTTCATACCAATCCTGTGTTTGGTTAAGTACCTGGCTACTCCAATTGACAATACCATCATTTTATATAGAATCTTGTAAGGCCCGCCAAATCATTTCCTACCGATCCGGTTACAAACATATTAACGCTTAGATTTTTCCAGGTAAAATTATTGGTCCAGCCAAAAGTAAAGTCAGGGGACGATTTTCCTAATATTTGCCTGTCGTTTATGTCGATCTTTCCATCCTTATTGGTATCCTGGTATTTTATTGCACCGGGATGTTGAATTGAAACGGCTCCGGGGAAAGGATAAGTGGGCTTTCCATCGCTGCCAAAATCTTTAGCTTGAACGAGCCCTATTAATTTATATCCAAAAAATTGACCAATCTCTTGTCCGGGTATTAAAATTCCGGATACTCCACCTACTAAATTATTGCCTATACTTGCATAAGTTGGTGCTTTATTACTACCTAGATTGACAAGCACATTTTTATTTCGTGAAAGATTGAATTGTGTAGAAAGATGGGTATTCTTCTTTTCAACAATATTCGCGACAATACTGAATTCAACACCCCTGTTTTGAATAGTACCATAATTGTCAGTAATATCAGTATATCCTGATTGTGAGGGAATTTTTCTCGGCTGAAGTAAATCAGTAGTAAGCTTGTTATAGAAATCGAAACTGAATGAAAGCCTGCTATCAAGTACACTTATATCGGTTCCAATATCGAATTGCCTGGTCTTTTCCCATGAAAGATTTGCATTTCCAAGACTAGATGGAAACATCGTTAGAGTAAAAGTATTATTTGCCCCGGTTGGATAGATCCCATTTACAAATTGTTGCAAAGAAGAATAGGGTGAAATGGCCTGGCTCCCTGTCTCGCCATAAGAGACCCTTACTTTTGAAGTAGAGATAAAACTAACATTTTTCATAAACTCTTCCTTATCCAGATTCCATGCTGCTCCGGCAGTTGGAAACAAGCCATATTTTTTATTTTCAGCAAAAGGAGATGCACCATCTACCCGGACTGAAGTATTTAAAATGTATTTTCCTTTATAGGAATAATTCCCTCTAAGAAAAGCAGACTGCATTTTACGGTCTTCCCTGTAGGATTTTGCCTCTTGACTCAGGGCGCTATTTATGTTATTAATGCCAAAAAAAGGAATTGTAAAATTGCTGGTAGACGTTCCGAGTTGCTCAAGCGTTTGAACATTATATTCAGTACCCAATGTAAGATCAAGTTTGTGGACATCCCCAAATAACTTATCATAATTAAGGTACGCATTTGCATTATAACTGTAAGTATTAGACACGTAACTGTATCCTATTCCTTTTTTATCATGTCCCAAAACAGTATTTTGATCCAAAAATATTTGCCTCCTGGACAAACTTTGATTTCCACCCAGTGTAACTACCAATTTCAAAGATTCCAATATCTTAAAATCGTTTTCTATATTTATTGTGGAATAGTCATTCTTCACTACATCTATTTTAGACTTTAACTCATTAACAGGATTGCCAAACCAAAAAGATACATTTCCCGGAATACCGAAAGCATTTAATCCGAGGTAATCTACCGGAATAGTTGGCGCTTGCCTAATCAGGTCCAAAAATCCAGCACCTGTGGGCCATCTTTGTTGAGTTGAAAAGGCCCGGTCTGTATTCTGCCGGACAAATGAAAATTGTCCTTTAACACTGTACCAGTTATTGACCTTACTATTAACGTTAGCACGTATACTTCCTTTTTTATTAGCAGAATAAAGAACATTACCTATATCGCTTATATAATTACCAGAGATATAATACGAAGAATTTGAGGTTCCACCTGAAATATTAACTGACGCATCTTCTCTTATACTTTGACGCGTTGTTTCATCAAACCAATTGGTGTTTGTAGTAAGAGTATCTATATTACCAAAAGGTTTCGGATTTCCAGAAAGCGCATACGTTTCATTTACTATTTCTGCATATTGCTTGCCCGTCATCATTTTAACAGGGTTAGAAATAGAACCCACCGAATAATTATTTTTTATTTCAATTTTACCTTTCCCAACTTTGCCAGACTTTGTGGTGATCAGTACAACGCCATTAGCCCCTCTTGATCCATATATTGCTGTTGCTGTAGCATCTTTTAATACTACAATACTCGCAATATCTGCAGGGTTTATGCCAAATAATCCATTTTGGGTATAGGCATTCTTTAGGCCTGGTTTTGCGCCAATAGTTAATCCTTCAGTATAATCCGGTACCGGAAAACCATCAATAACATATAATGGTTCATTACTCCCGCCAAGTGAGTTATTCCCTCTGATTCTTACTACAGCCTGGGCACCGGGTTCACCAGATGCTGATACCACTTGTACACCAGCCGCACGACCTTGTAATGCCTGATCCACTGTAGTAATTACTGCACTTTTAAAATCATCTGCTGACACTTCAGAAGTGGCTGAGGCGAGATTTCGTTTACTTTGTGAACCATACCCTATTACAACTACATTGCTCAAGCTAGTTGCTTCGGTGGTACTCAAGGAAATATTTAATGTTTTCGCGTTATCGACGACTATATCCTTTCTCTCATATCCAATAAAGCTTATTATTAAAGTTTCTCCCTTGTTTACCTCTAGGGTAAACTGACCGAGTGCATTAGTTGAAGTACCAGTTGTTCCTCCACTTACAACAACGGTTGCACCCGCTAATGGTTGCTGGTCGGTTCCGGTAACTTTTCCCTTCACATCAATTTTCTGGGCAAATAAGAATGAACCAACCATTAACATTACAACAGTGAAGTAAATTCTTTTCCCTGACTGTATTAGATTTAAAATTATTTTCATCATTGATTATTTAGTTTTGATTGAAAAAAAGCGATAGTCGTATTAAAAAGTTAAAAATTAATATAGATTATTTGTTAGGCTGGCCTGAGCTAACCTGATTAAAAAAAAATTTTTTTTAAAAAATATTGGATTAAGCGTTTAAGTCAACTGCTTTAAAAATATTGGTTCTGTTTGAACCATTGTTACAACTAGTCTATGAAAACCTTCTGGATTTGTACGTTTAATTCTATTTAAAAATAAACCTTACTTGTATTGTTAATTGAATCCCAAAATTATAATTATAATTTTATTAGGAATAATACAAAATGGACAAAATCTAATGCTATGTTATCTTTAAAGAATATTTTTATAAAAAAATAAAACAAAATAGATGAAGCTTACTCTAATGAGGCATATTGAAACTAAAAATGAATCATTCAAGGTTTGGGTAACCGTCAATACTTACAAACACAATCATTGATATTAACACTATGAATAATAATATATTTTTATTGAGGACGGCAGAGGAATTCTTTTGTATGTAACAAGATAGCTACCTATTGTAAAAATGATTTGATTTTGATTTGGCTCATAACTCCCTCAACAATACAGAAGCAGTATAAAAGGAACGCCGGATTATCTCTTAAAAAGTATGTTCTTACATTACAAAAATGACTTCCCCAGGCAGGATTTTTGTAAAATTTCTGAAGCAAAAAATTTATATTTCAGATATTGGAAGAGGAATATCTTTCCAGCCAGAGTTTTGTGGATTCTATAAATGAGAGACAAGATCAAATTCCCTTTCATCAGGAGACTAATCAAATCTGATTTGGTTTATTAAAGTGATGATAGAAAATTACATATCGAATACTACTTCTTGAAATGCAAATGAATAGCGAGAGCAAACTTTAATATCCCCCTATCTTTGGCTGGAAACGCATTTCTTTCAGTTTCATTTTATCGATTGGATCGGTTACCAAATTCGCTGTTTCGTGAGTTCAAGTATTGTTTCCTTTTTTGTAATAATCTTTTTTTTTGTCTTAACGATATATTGAGAATTGTAGTCCAGCGGCAGTTAATCAGTGCTTATATCGATTTATGTTCTATCTTAAAGTACTCATTTTCTCCAACATTGTTAAACTATATACCATGCAGTTAGGCCAAAAATGATATTTTGGAGGTTGAGTTAAAAACGTTGGGATCATCCCGTCTTCCTTTTGGCAATTTACAATGTTGCCGGCTAATGCAATCGCTTTAGCCCGATAAATCGGATCACCCATTATTTCATAAGCTTTACAGAATGTAAATATCATTTGATCAGTGCTTCCATCTATTGGTAAATAACAATTGTATTGTTCTAATGCAGCAGGAACCAGCCATTTATTTGCAAGGTCATTCCTGTCATCAAATATGTCGGGCTTCTCCCATACTACAAATTGGTCTTCACAAAAATCTATTAATTCTTTTGCCAATCGAACATAAGAAGTATCCTTCTTTTTGTTATCAAGGAGATACTTTGCAAACCAGCTTGGCTCAAATTGAGAGAGGTTTTTATATTGATTTGCTGCCCCAACATCTTCAAACTGCCCTGTCCAATCAAATGTTTTCACAGGATTGTTCATAATCCATTTGAAAGCAAATTCTATACTTTCCTGATATTGAGTCTGCTTATATTTATTTATTAAAACAGAAAGGAAATTGATAATATTATTAGGGATACAAAGTACCTCAGACGATGGTTTGCCGGTTTCTTTATTAATCCTTATATACCAGGTACCTGATGGTAATTGATTTTTCAGGTAAGTATTTGCAATATTTGTTGCTGCATTAAAATATTTTTTATCTTTTGTTTTATCATAAAGGTCAAGAAAGGTAATCCCTGTCCACGCAGGTTCACTCATGAGTATTTCATTGCCATATATACCTGCGGCAAAACCGTATCCTTCATAAGTTTGAGGAAAATATCCTAATTGAGACATTGGGGGCTCAGCTTTTGCAATTAAATAATCGGCTGCTTTCCGGGCAATGATTAATGAAGTGTCATTCTCAGGAAAATATTTATTATACAATAGCATCCCATCAATGACGGAGCCTATAACTTTAGAAGGATAGGAATAAAGAGGCAATTCCTTATGATCAGGCTTCCCTGTGAAATACCATTCTTTTATATAATTTTGATTGTATAAAAACCGCAATCCCTTTAACAATGCTTCCTTGTAAGAATATTTTGCTTTAGCATAAGGGGGGCAAAAAGTAGCAGCTTTATAAAACATGCGGTCTTTAGCAAGGTAAACATTTTCATTAGCGTCTATTCCTTCTATTTTAAGATAGATATTTCCAACAGGTAATTTATTCCATATCGGAGTCAAAGGCTCGGTGCCTGTAATTGCTGTAAAAGAATAATATTGTTTATCTGTAAATGAGAATGCAGAATAACGGTATTTTACCGGAGTAATTTCAGAACGATTGTTTTTAAAAGAAGGAACATGTTTAAACAACTTTGCCTTTTCGTTCCAAAAGGGCTGCTTTCCCCGGATACCAGGCCGGATCGGAATTAAAGACTCTTCTTTACTTTCTGCACAAAAATCTTTGTCTGAAGGTTGGCCCTGAACATAAAGGGTAATTGAGGTAAAAATAAAAAAACAGATAAGAAGCTTTTTCATGTGTAATTTTTATCGGAAGTATTTTGATACCCAATTCTTTAAATATTTCATTTGCGTAATGTAAAATTAAATTGCTTATTATCTGTCCTGAACTAACCCGAAATAAGAAGTTATTGTTATCCAATTGAAAATACTTCAGTCAATGGTTTGAAATAAACGAAAAAAATCAGATAAACATAAAGGACGCAAAATAGATTCTGACCTACAAGACAAATCAAACATCTTATCTACAACCAAGCCCGCAGAGTTAATTTAAAAGGAACTTCAGCATGTTCTTTGGAATTGGATAAAATTAATTCAGCAGCGATCTTTCCCATTTGGTTGAAATCAGAAGATATAGTAGTTATGTCATTCAGGGTTATTTTTTTAGTGGAATTTCATTATGAGAAATAATACCAACTTCCTCACCAACTTTTAAATTAAGCAACAATAATTTTTCAGTTAAAGAGATAATATCCTTCTCCATTACACTAATATAAACTTCACCCTTACTGATTGGTTCATCAATGATATCAGTGATGATCTTATATGACAAATTATTATCCTTGCAAAAGCTCTTGAACCCCTTCAATATCTCCGGTGGGTAGTAACTATTTCCAGGAAAATTAATTTTAATAGTGTGGTATTTTGAAAGCGGGACTATGGCTTCTGTCAATGCATTGTAAATATCCATTTCAAAATTCTCATAAGCGGCGGCATAGTCTCCCGTTACCTGTTTAACTGATTTATCCAGTAGCAAAAGTTGACCTTTTGGTATCGTATTAATTAATTCATGAACATTTTCACCTCCTTCCACAAAATGTGGAATAATCACGAAATGTGTATAATCATTCCTTCTTTTTAAAAGTAATTCCTTGAATAATGAGGAATCATTGTTGTAAATATTAAAGTCAATCAAGGCCTGATCCCCAAGTGTCGTAATGAATGATTCATAAATATTTTTCTTATGTTCACTTAATTTATTGAAAAGCAAAGATATTCTTAAAGGACTCTTGAATACAATGTTCTTTATAAAATATCCCCGCCTTGGAACAGAACCAATAATGCCGATATTTCTAAGTTGCCTATATCCGCGTTCAACGGTATCCCGTGCGATATCAGGTTCAAAACTTAATTCATTAATAGAAGGCAAATTATCTCCCGTCGGATATTCCCATTTTTAATTTCCCTTATTACAGAATCTGAAATCTGCAAATATTTAGAAGTAAATGAATAATCCTCAACTTTAATCAAATCTGCAATAGGCAACTTCTTCATAATGCTAATTTTATCATTGCTAAAAAACAAGAACAATAAATCTACAGGAAAATAATTAAACCTCTGACAAGGAAAGTTACAGCCCAGTCTCTTTACATTTTGCATATAACAATCCATATTCTATTTTTAGTTATCTGATCAATTTATCTATCTCAATTTTATCTTATCGCAACGCAAACGAATCATTCTCCTCTTATTTCGCCGGAATATTTCTTAAACAATCGTTCAGAGATACTAACAGCATCTCCTGAGGGAAGATGAGGAAATCGCTTATTTTGAGAAACCCAATCCTTTTCAAAAGAAATAATATCAGTATAAAAAGCTTCCTTATTAAAAGAAACATTCTCTCTCACCGATTCCATCACCTGGCGGATAAACATTTCCCATCTGGTGCCATAAAAATCTTTTATCAAGCCCGACCAACTTCGGTTTGCGTAATCATTTAAAGCTCGTTGTCCAGGTTTGCCCCATGTGGTGAGGATGTTCCGGGCATCTTTTTGATAGTAACGATTTTCTTTTTTATTTTTTCCAAAAGATTCTGCATCACTTAGCCATTTCCAGAGCAAAAAAGAGGATTGGGTTCCAACCAGGGAATCCAAATCAGTAAATAATTCCATCATTTTTAGACTATCTATTTCAAGTGATTTCAAAATCCGCTGCTCATAATCAATCGTGAACTTATCTCTTAAGACGCTAAAATAATTTACAAGCACCTGCCGCCCGATATTAACCAGATCGTATCTGTAGGACGCACGCGCCTGAGCTCTGGAATTCAGTAGCAATCTCCAGGCTTCTAATAAATCCTTATTTTCACAATCAAACGGAATAGCTGATTTTTTCACTTGCTTTTTAAATCCCGGACGTACATTGATAATTGGAAAACTATTTACCGCAGGCGAGATATAAACCTTATTAAGTAATATCTGCCATGCTTCTTCTACATTCTTATCTACTTTTCCGCATCTCCTTATGGTCCAATTCCTGATCCATTGATCTACCTCAACAGGCCCTGTACTCCATGCCTTCTCCAGCACATACTCATACATCACCTGGTTCACATTCAGGGCTTCAAGAGTAGAGCCTATTCCCCATAAATTAGATCCACCATTTTGAAAAACATCTTCCATTCTGGATTCCACCTCAGCCAGATTACCAGCCAAAACTGTATTTCCTCCAAGATTTCCTAAGTAACACCAGATATAGGGCTGCTTGAAAAAACTGTTAGTTAATTTCCATACTTCTTCTTTTTCATCATAATAATCTAAGAGGATCATTTTGTCCTGTGGCACTGCCCGCAGAAAAGAATCAATACGCACATTAGTCCAGTTCTTCCTATTGTAAAAAAACATCCATCCCATCTGCAACCATTTGGCCGAAGTATCCACCGCAGCCATTGAATGATATACTTCCCGCGAAACTGTGGCGAGATAAGCAGGATCCCAACTTGGCGGAGTCACTTCATTAAAAGGATCTGCTCCGTATATATGATCCGTCCCGAACAATCGCGTTTGTTCTTCTAAAAAAAATTTTTGAATTTTTTCAAACAAGGGGTCTAACGGATCAAGAAAATTACTGTGGTACTCTTCAGAAAAACCTGCCCAGGAGCCAAGGGAAGTGATATTAGCAGCAGGGAAAACAAATTTTAGTGAAGCTGGAACATGTCCCGCAAAAGCAGGTAAAACTGGTTTCATATTCAGCTCCCGTTCCCGCTTCAATATTTTCTTTTGAAGGACAACTTGGCCATTTATCCAATCTTTGGGCAATGGGCCACCCCAACTGTCTATATTTGCCATCCTGTGCCATGGAAGATAAGCCGGTCCTGTAAAGTAACTGCGGATCTGTAGATCACTTAACCCAAACTGCCGCCAGACCTTGTACCATACTGCCTCCTGGCCACTAATAGCTAAAGGCATGTTTACACCATTCAATGCCATCCAGTCAATAAATCTTTCCCAATCCTTCCATTTCCACCAGGGCATTGAATAGCCAAAAGTGCAATAGTTAAGAAAGAATCTGATTGCACATCTGGCCTCTCTTTTTACTTTTTTTATTACCAAAGGCATCTGTTGCGGTAATTCTATTGGATCATTACTATACCAGGTAACAGAGGTATGGCAATAGTATTTCAAATAATAATTAAGCCCTGTTGCTAAAGAATTTTCATTATTTCCTTTTATAACTAATCTTCCATTATGAGACATCAGTTCAAATACATCTTTGTCCGAATTAATTCTTTCAAAAGTGATGCGGCTTGCCCAGGCAGGTACAATTCTTTTTGCAAGCTCATTTATGGCCATATTAGTTGATTGCTTTGCAAAGCAATTGCCACTAAGCAACATCAGGAAGATCAACACATACTTTATCTTTTGGTTCATATTTAATACTTTAAGATGAACATATAGTCTTGTTCAAATTTGTATTTTATAAAAAGGTTACGTCACGCATCTCAAGTATTTTTTGTTAGTTATATTCTCTAATCACTTTCGCAAAATCATTATAAAAGTAATTTCCGATAACAGATCGTTGTAAAATCTGTTTATAGCTTCCACAACCGGCCCGCCTCCTAACCGTTGAAAATTTTCTATTTTGTCTTTGGGCATAATGAAAGTTCATTTAAAGCATTCATTGGCTTACGATTCTGTAAAACAGCAGCTACATTTTCAACAGCTCTTTTCACACAGGCCTCTCTTGCAGATTGAGTGCCACCGGCCACGTGTGGGGTCAGAAGCACATTTCTCATCCGCAATAATTCTTCAGGAACATTTGGCTCATCCTGAAAGACATCTAAAATTGCACCGCCTACTTTACCAAGTTGTAGAGCCAGAACCAATGCCTTTTGATCAATAATCGTCCCCCTGGATGTATTAGCAATTATCACTCCCCGCTTAACTTTCGAAATGACGTTACTATCAATTAAGTTTATTGTTTTTGGAGTAAGAGGAACATGAATTGAAATAACATCTGAACTACTTACCAATTCTTCAAAGGTTACCCACCCCTCTTCTTTTGCAGGTACCGGAGTAAAGTAAATAACCTTCGCACCCATTGCTTTTACCATTTGTCTTAATTCTTTTCCTATTGTGCCTAATCCTATAATACCTATTGTCTTCTCCTTTAAACTCACTCCATCCCACCTACCTGGTTCAAAGGCATGCCATTTCCCTTCCCTTACAAAATCATCTGCTTCCAACAATCTTCTGGATAGGACAATAATCCCTGCAAATACATATTCTGCAACCGGGTAATTAAAAAAACCGGGAGAATTGCTGGCCCAAATACCCCTTGACGTAAGTAGATCAAAATTCAGGTTGTCAAAACCAATTGAACAATTAGCAATTATTTTAAGTTTAGGTGCGCCTCGTATCAACTCCTCATCAACTTTCACTTCTGCAAAGTTTATGATGGCCTCATAGTTTCCTATTTCTGAAAGTAATTCTTTTCGCGGCATAAGAAAATTTCTGACACTATCCCAAATGGTTACCTCCGCAATCCCATTTAATTCCCCTATCCATTCCTCAGGAACTGCTCTAGTGATTAAAACTTTTGATTTCATATTTAACTATAATTATAAAAAATTCACATCAGCAATTAAATTGCGTTTGCTATTGCACGTTCTGCAACTTCCAGTGCTTCCAGGCCATCCCTTCCTGTTACAATTGGAGGTTCACCATTTGCTCTTGCAATAAGCATTGCCTCATGTTCTTTACGGAACAGATCATCCCAACGATCCATTATCGGTAATACACTAAGGTCTTTCCACAGATGATTTCGTTGAAACGAGTAATAGCGTATCTCACCAGTCATGAAATCATAGCTGAGTGTGCCACGATCACCATAAATTTCGAAAAGACGGCGTTGGGGATATTGTATATAATCCATGTGAATCTGCACTAATGCACCGGTTTTCATTCTCAAGTTTATCTGGAAGACATTGGGGTGTGGTTTTAATTCCAAATCACCAATACTGGCACCCATCGCCGATAAATCTGCTACTTCTCCAAAAAACCAACGGACAAAGTCAATCTCATGTGTGTAATCCACAATCAGGCTATTTGGATGGTTAATCCTATCGGGATTTTTTGCGTTAAGCAAAGTAATATAGGTACCAATCATTGCACGGCCTCCAACAAGATTCCCCACTTCTCCGCTATCGACGATTTTTTTTAGTTTGAGCAAGCCCTCATCAAGACGCATCATATATCCGACCTGTAAGAATCGTCCTTCAGATTCAGCAGCAGTTACCAATTCACGGGCAGCTTCGAGTGAATCCGAAATTGGCTTTTCTACAAAGACATCTGCTCCATTTTCAATAGCCTGCAATCCAATCGGTACATGTAGATAGTTAGGGACACATACAAAAACAATATCCGGATGTGTTTTTAATGCTATATAAAATTCTGAATATTCAGCCTCTGGTGGATTTACAAGTGCAGCTAAAGTTTGTGATCGATATTCGGGCACCGGGTCACAGAGGAGTATTTCTACATCTCTACGCTCAGACAAGAGTCTGGCATGACGCTGGCCAATCGACCCAAGACCAACAATTAAAACACGAGTTTTATTTTTCATAAAAATTTAATTCGTACTTCTAAAGTTTTACAAATTACCAATCGTCAAAGTCAAATTCTCTTAATGATCCATTTCTTCCAAAGTCTCTTTTCAAAGGATATTATTGCCAAATCGTAAATCCACCATCCACCACTAAATTGTGACCAGTGATATATGCTGAAGCTTCACTTGCTAAAAATAAAGCCGCTCCTTTCAAATCGACACCATCGCGTCCCATGCGTCCCAGGGGCACTTTATCTGAGTAATCTTTAATGAATGATTCAGGCTGGCCACGTTCAAAACCGCCAGGAGAAATCGTATTTACTCTAATCCCATAGGGTCCTAAATACGCCGCTAAATCTCTGGAAAAGCCGATAACCGCGGATTTGGCAGAAGCATAAGCTACAGATTGTGGCGACATTCCTTTAGGATAAACCCTGCGGTCGCGCCCAACAATACCAGCGATGCTGGCCACATTTATGATGGAGCCGCTTCCTAGTTTTTTCATCCATACCGAAGCATGTTTGCACAAAAGATATGGTGCTGTAAGATTAGACTGATGTAATAATTCCCACTCTATCAAAGGCTGCTCCTCAAATTGAGTAGAAGTATCTTGTGAAGCTCCTCCACCTACACAGTTGACCAAAATATCAAGGTACCCGAGTTTTTGTATTGTATCCATGAAGATATGCTCTACGTCACTTTCATTAGTTGCATCCAGTGCCAGGCCAGAAATACTTTGCCCGGTATCTTCACTGATTTCCTGTGCAGTGGCTTTTGCTGAAGTTTCATTACGAGAAGTGATTGCGCCATTCGCTCCTGCTTCGGCCAGCGCTGTTGCTATATCCCGTCCAAGATTACGTGCACCTCCGGCAACCAGAAAAATTTTGCCAGTTAAATCAAAAAGCTGGTGTATGGTGGGATTCACAGCCATAACTTTATATTTTTATTTTAAAAAGTGATTCCAATTTATTCTCTAAGATTCTTCAATGAACACGTTTCTTAGCTTTAAAAAATTCCATCAAAAGATCCTGTTTTCTGTAAATCTTTCTCTATAAATTTATCATCTTCAATTGATAAGGGGTTGCAAGGGAGCCGAACTTCACCACAGTCGATACCTGACAATTTCATCATAAATTTCTGCGGAGCTAATCCTCCATACTTAACAATGATCCTTACTATTTCAACAGATTTCAATTGCAACTCCTGATCTGTTTCAAAATCACCTTTGTCAAAATTTTCTCTTAATTGCCGATACAAAAGCCCCATAAAATTTTAAGTGCTTCCTATATATCCCTTTGCTCCAACCACAAGTGCGCTCAGCAGCATTTCATCGGTGCCATATAGGATATCATATTTTTTATTATTAAAATTCATGAATATCCACTTGCATTGCCGGTCTCATGGTTGACAAAACTTGCCAGTATCCACTTGTAATGTTTCTTTTCTACCATGTACATACTATCTGATTGAATCTGTAAACATTTTACCAATTTTGCAGATTATATGTGCCTGCCTTCAGTTTTAATTATGAAAATGAAATGAGTAAAGGTCTCCATCATTTATTGTAATGTAAAGGCGTACAGTTTTACCGTCAATTGAACTCAGATCACTTTCCGATTTCCAGGTTACTTCCCGGTCAATAGTATCTCCAAAAACCGGTGAACAATCTTCCAGAGTGAATCCAGGTATTGGCTTTCCATCCAAATCCTGTATCTCAACTTTTATGGTACCAAAAGCGGAAGTTGAAAAATTGAGTGAAAGTTTTTTTCCTTTAAATTTAAAAGGTTTGGTAAACAAACCGCCTCCTTTCATCGGGGCATTTACTGATACAAAGCCATCCAAGCGCAGAGTATAACGGCGTAGAGCACTGCTGTTTCCCGTCCACAAACTTTCATTCGCATAGAGGGATATCTCGTTTGGAGCTCCCTCAAGTGCTGACTTTGTTTCCAATATGCTCCAGCCGATATATTGCTGACTATAACTCCAAGTACCATCGCGCTCAATACCAGGGCGAAGAAATGCTTCATTCCATCTCTTAAATTTCACACCATCCCTGCTTGCCATAAATAAACTCTCGGTTAAAGCCGTACTATATCTGGGCTGCGTAATACCCCGCATCTTTCTTTCCTTTAATTCAGGCAAGCCATACATTGAGATAGACCAACCACGATCAATATACCGCGCTGGAAAACCTATATAAATCTGAGGAGCACGATAATAAGGAATGACCCCGTTGGTATATAATTGCTGAGTCATTGTATCCGTGTAGGTAACTTTAGCTTCATTTTTCCAATGGATAAAATCCTTTGAGGTTGCAGTTCGAACAGCACGTACATTTTTATTATCAAAGAATCTCCAATAGATCCGGTATTCTTTCCTTGTGCTATCCCAAAAGGCTGTATTCTGACTATCAAAACTTCCATCGGTAAGAATGGGGCTCTTGCGCATCGGAGACCAGTGAATACCATCTGATGATTTAAAAGCATACAGAGTCCAGGTTGACTTATCAGAACCAGGTCTGGAATCAACCAGTGCCTTGTATAATGCATCCGGTGGCACTTTTGGATTCCCATCCTTAAAAACAGTGACATTATCGGCCAGAATAAAATGGAAGTCTCCATAATCTCTGCTCGCCAATACTATATTATTTTGTTTAGATCCATTAAATTCAAATAACTCCAGTTTAGGTTTTATCCAATGTATTCCATCTTTACTTTCTGCATAGCACCAAACCATCGGATGGCCAATCTCACCCTCTTTCCCTCTCTGCCACCCTCTATAATACATACGATAAAGGTCTCCATCCTTAAAGATGCTATTATAATTACTAAAGCTCCCCTCCCAGGGTTCATCATTTAATAAAGCAATTTCCTGGATAAAAGGATGGTGTAATCGTAGTTCAGCATTGCCTGTAAGTCTTTCTTTTAAGAAATTGTCCACGAATAACTGTCGCTGGTTTCCGATGTCAACAGGTCCGTAAACCGAATTCTTCAAATTTTGAGAAAAAGCAGGAATATTGAATGCAATAAGTATAGCCAGAGCGATCATGTTACCTATTGTCTGTTTGTTTTTTTTCATTATAAAAAGCTTATAAAAGTCTCACGATTTAAATTTTTTGATAAATTTTAGAATGAGAAAAATCTATCTTTTCATAATTCTTTGCACATGAGGAATTTTGCAATAAAGTTTTTAATCCGTTCTAAAGTATGAGATAGATTTACTGAGGACTTCAGTTTTACAGACCAATTTTTGTCGGATATTTTTCAATGCTTATGCATTAGGATATTCATGACACAAGTAATATCTTCGTTCCTCGTCTTCATAAACTTCGGGGAATCTAACGCCGTTGTCATTAATGAAGACATTATCATTCCAATCATCACAAACACTGGAAATTTCAGAACTGAGAGTAAATCCAACACCATCTATTTTGTATCCGGTACCTTCTTCTCCCCAGAACTGATGAATAGTTCCCGGTGGAATATTGATGCTTTCGCCTGGCTCCAACCTTATGGTGTCGCCGGGAGATAATAGTAGAGTGCACCCATCTTTTTGAACTGTAAAATTCTCTTTGGAAGGCTTTCCTTCCGCGTCTGCTTTTGTAAGCTGAACCATGATGTTCCCTCCTCTCCTGCAAATGATATCTTCTCTTTTGGAACGATGGAAATGTGCAGGTGCCCTTTGGTACTCGGGGTCTATAAGTAACTTTTCCGCATATTCCTTGGGATACTCCTCACTGTTCAATTTCCCATTACGTAAGGTGAATAAAATACGGCCGGTATTTTTAAAATCATTACTTCCAAAATCTGTAACATCCCATCCAAGCATACATTTACGTATCTCATCATATTCACTCCCCGAGGTTAACCATTGTTCGGGGGTCCAAAATGCAAAAAAGGGCAAATGAACTCCAAAATGTTCAATTACTTTCTGAGCGAGGTCAATGCTCTTATTAATATCTGACCGTTTAAGTTGTGTCATACAATCCTAATATGAAAGGTTTAATTATTAATTCTTTTTTATACCCCGAAATGATATTCGTTTCTAATTTTTGATTCCCAATTGTAATCAAAAGCACCAATTCGCATGGTCTCCTCTAAGTCCTCCAGGCATAGCCATAAAGAAAAGCACTCTGAAGTACGAATCTTATTCTTACTGCGTTTGATGGAGCTTTTTGCCCTCCTTTCCATGTAATGGAAACCTGTCGATGATCTCCTGTAATTGGCTGGCAATCCTGAGCAGAAAAGCCAGGTATGGTCTTGCCTGATTTATCTACTAATTCAGCACGAAACTCACCACCCTTCTTCACATGAACATTTACAACCAAGTGGCCATTTTGCGTGTTTTCCATACGAGTTAAAGCCCTCCCTATAGTGGGGCCACCTGCAGAAGAAACCAAGGCCCATAACCGGTCAATCTGCCAGGAAGCTCTGCAAAGAGCAGAATTGAAAGGAAGTGTATTTATGCGTTCGCCAATAACAGATTCATTACCCACTTCAATTCTTTTTTTATATCGGGAATCCAGGATTTCACCATGCAACCCTTGTGTTCCTCCATAGTAAACAAGCATTTTCCCATTTTGAACAATGGGTTGATGCATTTGCCACGTCATTCCACCTCCATAGTCACCAAGGGGAGCATTGGGTAATGCGGGCCTTCTATCTGGTCTCCACCAATGTATTCCATCACGGGAAGCTGCCATTTGCAGGGACATAGTTTTATTAGATGCATCGTAGTAGGTAAGCATTCCTACGTAGCCGCCATCTACTCTCAAAGGGCAGAGCTCCAGGAATTGTGCAAAACCTGGATCACGCCAATCCCTGGCAAATATTATTTCTGGTTTTGCCCATATATTGCCATCGGGACTGGTACTACGGCCTATTTTACGTACCAACTGCTGAGAATTGTTATCAAAAGGAATAATGCGGTCGCCCGGCTCATTTGAGTATTGCTTGAAATAAGAAACATAGCTACCATCAGGCTCCCGATAGAAATAGGCTACATCTCCTCCTCTTCCTAAAGGTAATATGGGTCCGGATATTAACTTCCAATCTTTTCCATCATGTGACTTGTATCTGTAGATACCGCGCTTATCCGGACTGGGAGCTGGAAGATGACCAACATGGGTTGAATCAGGGCCAAGAGACGGGTTTCTTATTAAAAACATTTCATAAGGCCACTTTTTGTCTTTTGGATCAATGAGAACAGAGGCAT
>JBDTJI010000004.1:0-6269 GCA_039935935.1 Ginsengibacter sp.
AGAGTTAAAAACCGGCCTGGATGATTGAATGGTTAGCGACCCTTTATACACGTTAGCATCGCCTGTGGATTCAAGATTAAGGAGAAAACTACAATCAATTTTTTCTGCAGGGCCATAATTATCCGAAGTCCATTTTCTGTTGTTTACAAAATTGTGGAGCGCTGTTTGTAGAGTTTGAAATGTTTTCTTATCCACATTATTACCTACCCGGTTACTTAGCACGTTTACTCTGCCCCTTAACTCCTGGGCATTCACCAAAACATTAAGCAGGCATGCTGAAAAAAATAAGAATAGTTTATTCATTTCTATATTGGATAATAGTATTTACGATATCAGCAGCCACGTCCTTTTTTGTTTTAAGAGGAAAATGATATTCATTTTGGTCTTTATCAAAAATAGTAATTTTATTAGTGTCGTATCCAAATGCTGCGCCTTCATCATTCATCGAATTCAGCACAATAAGATCTGCGTTCTTGTCTAAAAGTTTCCTGAGTGCATTTTCCTTTTCATTATTGGTTTCCAAAGCGAACCCTACTAATGTTTGTTCCTTTGATTTTAATTTTCCTGCTGTGTGGAGAATGTCTTTTGTTTTTACTAACGAGATGGAAAACTCGTCTGAATCCTTTTTAATTTTTTGTACGCTCTTATGGTGAGGTGTATAATCAGCCACAGCAGCGGCCATTACTATAATATTGTAAGATTCAAAATCTCTCATACATGCTTCGTACATTTCATTCGCCGAAATTACCCTCTCTGTTTTTATTCTCTTATTTACATCAATAGTGGAAGGTCCCAATATTAAATGCACATCTGCCCCATTCTTATATAATTCTTCCGCGATGGCGACACCCATTTTGCCGCTCGAATGATTGCCGATGTATCTTACAGGGTCTAATGATTCATAAGTGGGTCCGGCAGTAACCAAAACTTTCGCCCCTTTAAGCCTCTCGTAAATGCTAAATAAGCCATGCAGATAATCGATGATTTCTTCCGGCTCTGCCATTCTTCCATCCCCAAAAAGGCCACTTGCGAGTTCTCCATTTTTAACGGGCAGAAACTGATTCCCATTTTGGATTAAAATTTCTTTATTTTTTTTGGTAGCGGGATGATGCCACATGTCTTCATCCATAGCAGGGGCTATCAGTATGGGACAATTTGAAGACAGATATACAGCAAGGAGAAGATTGTCACACAGGCCATTGGCCATTTTTGCAAGTGTATTACAGGAAGCCGGCGCAATAAGCATCACGTCGGCCCATCTTCCCAGCATCACATGGTTAGCCCATGAATTCTCATCGAACAAGTCACTTAACACAATATTTTTTGAAAGTGTGGAAAAAGTGAGCGGTGAAACGAAATCTTTAGCACCTTGCGTCATAATTACTTTTACTTCGGCGTGCGATTTTATTAAAAGGCGTAAAAGAATTACAGATTTATATGCAGCAATACTTCCCGTAACGCATAATAAAATCTTTTTCCCTTTTAGCATAACTGAATTCTAAGATGACAAAAGACACTATAATTAAAAATGGCGGATATAACCGCCATTAAAAGTATTATTTATTATGAAAAGAAATTTATAAAATTTAATTAAATAAGTTGTCTTCGTTCTTCCTGTAATAGATCTTATCTTCCATAAACTCTGCAGTAGCCAACAACGCAGGATTAGGCATCCTCTCGTAAGCTTTTGAAATTTCAATCTGCTCTTTATTTTCATGAATTTCTTCAAGACTGTCCGTATGGCTTGCGAACTCTTCCAGTTTATTATGCAACTCTTCTTTAATAGTAATGTTTATCTGGTTGGCTCTTTTCGCAATGATCGTAATTGATTCATAAAGGTTGCCTGTTTTATCTTTAACGTCAATCAGGTTTTGAGTTTCGACCACATTGCTGGTATTAGCGCTCTGTTGGCGTCTTAGTTTGCTCATTTTGTATTTGTTTAATATTATTTTGACTGAGATTTTTATATTCTTCTGCGCCTTTTAATAATTTGCTTTCAGGAAAACGATCCACAAAATCAAAATATTCTGTCGCCACTTTAGCATATCTTTCTTCCTGCTTATCAAACACACTCAATTTGGCAAATTGATAAAATGATTTTACAGCCATCAGCATATAATCTTCACCTTTTGATGATTCAGGATAGGCATTGATCAAATTAGTAAAGGCGATACCCGATGCCTGGTACATCTGCAAATTGTAGTATAGTTTGGCTGAACGATAGTCTTTTTCTTCAAGCTTAGCTCTGCATTTTGCAATGATTTCAGTTGCGTCAGTAATCCTGGATGAGTTAGGATAGCTATTGATGAAACTCTGCATCATACCAATCGCTTTTGTAGTGTTGGTTTGATCCAGTTCCACATTGGGTGATTGCTTATAAAAAGTAAGGGCATGCATATAAGCTATTTCTTCTGCCCTGGTACTATTAGGGAAAACTCCGAGGTAGCTCTTGAAAAGATTTTCTGCCTCCGGATAATTTTTTTGATAATAAGAGCAATAAGCATATTTATAATACAGTTCTTCAAACTTATCGGAACCTTTAAATACAGGAAAAAGTTCCTGGTATAGCTGTTCAGCGAATCTATACTTTTTATTTGAATAATATTCATCTGCCTTCTTGAGCTTGTATTCATAATCAGTACTTTTGAGCACTTTGTTGAAATGATTACTACAACCTGCCAATAAAAGAAATGGTATTAATAATAGAAAAGATAACTTCATAGAGAGCCGCAAAATTAAGTGATTTTAAACAAAAATGGATCTAAAATAAGTGGCAGCAAAATCACCACAGTTAATATTTTGATAATTGAATTTAAAATTATAATTGCAGATATTGTATTTGGCAGACCTGCTTAATTATTGCCGGTTATTTCCTTACATAAAGAACCTCTCGTTTCTCAACAAGAGGCTCCATCAATCATGAATTAGAAAATGATTTTATCTCTTCTTTTTGTTTTGTTTCCTCGCTCCGAAGATATTTCCTGCCCTGAATCCGTTTCCTTCCGGACTGCCGAGGCGGGTCATGGCGCATCTAAAGCCCACTGTGCTGCTTGCCTGGTCTTGCTCCACAAAGCGTCTTGCTCCCGGTGATAGCCAATAAGGCATATCGTTCCAACTTCCTCCCTTTATAACCCGTGACTTATCGCTCACGAGGGTAGTAATTCCATATCCATAAGTTACACTTGATATTGAATCGCCATCAAGGTAGTTAATTACATCTCCTTTTTGATAGTTACGACGGACAGAAGCCTCCTGATCGCTGACAACTTCCTTTTTTAATCTTCCTAAGGTATCTCTTACAAATTCACCCTGATCATCTTTATAAAATTTTTCAAATTTATTACCACGATAAGGATTTACGTCACTCACGTCTATGGAACTCATTGGACGATACACATCGGCAACCCACTCACTTACATTACCACTCATATTGTATAATCCATATCCATTGGGATAAAATGAATTTATCGGTCCTGGGATAGCAGCACGATCATTAAGGCCGCCAGCAACTCCCATTACATCACCATTTCCTCTTTTAAAGTTAGCAAGAAACTCTCCTTGCCAACTACCCCTGCGGTTATCACGCAAGCCGTTTACATTTTTACTCCATGAGTATACCTGTTGATTAGAAAGAACTTCTTCACCTCGATTCTTTTCTTTGGTACGCGGTTTTGGGTTCTGAGCAATAAGTCCATAAGCTGCATATTCCCATTCTGCCTCTGTTGGCAGGCGGTAGGCTGGTAACATCAGACCATCTTCTAAGGTTACCACTTTTCTTGCTCTTCCACTTACATCTTTTAAGCCACCCTTTTTAGGAGCTGATTTGTTATTAATTAATTCAGGATTCATCAGGTAGGTATCTGTATTGAATGTTTGATCTCCTTCGCCACCTTTCATTGCAGCCAGCGGAGCTCTCTTATTTAAATATCCATTGTCTATTAATATTTTTTCATTTACCCTGTCTGTTCTCCAAATACAAAAATCATGTGCCTGCTCCCATGTTACACCTACTACAGGATAATAGTTGTAAGCAGGATAACGAAAATAATAATCCACATAAGGCTCATTGTAGGCAAGCTCACTTCTCCATACAAGCGTATCAGGAAGAGCCATCCTCATAATAGTGGTGTCATTATCGAATGTATTAGACAACCAATACATATATTCACGATAATGAACGTTGGCTACTTCTGTCTCATCAATATAAAAGGAATTAACACTTACACGGCGGGGAACGTTATTCCAATCGCGCATCACATCTTCTTCTTTAGCACCCATTATGAAAGTGCCTCCCTGAACGAAAACCAGGCCGGGACCCGCCTTTTGTTCATTGGCCTTTAATACATGGAAACTACCATAATTTTTATCATCATAATTCCATCCAGTTACAGACGATTTGTCTTTCTTTTTACTGCACGAAGACAGGGCTACAAGTGCGGAAAGAATTATCAAAGTAATCTTTCCGGTAAATAGTGATTTTAACATGTATATTCGTTTTGCAGATTTATTAACGAAGGGATTTCTTTGTTATTGTGATAGGCTAACTTTTCAAATGCATTTCAAATTGTCGCTACGATTTCGGTCGGTGGTGATACCGGCCGGGACCAGGCCTTGGGTTGTGTCTCCACAAACTAACTATACCTCGACAAATTGAAATGCCCCGACATTTCTAATGCGAATATAAATACTTTATTTGGTTTAGATTTGTAGGAATAACTAAATTTAACCCTCACTGATTTTTTTGCAATTCATTCACAATTTCCGAACTTTTATTATGTCGGATAGTATTTTAAAATTTATCGGGTTAAAGAGATCTTTGTTTAATGAAGCAATATTTATAACAATATCGCGTTTATTCCCTTAACGTTGAGCAATTTTTTTTCGATAAAAAGTATTAAAATAATCAGGCTTAAATATCAATCAGAGCAGCAACTTTCGGATCAGGGTAAAAAATAGTTGGCTGTTCAAAAAAAAAAATTATTTTTACAATCCCCAAATCTCTTTCTATAAAGATAAGCTCTACCTAACCAGAACATATTAAAGACACATGAAAAAAATCATTTTAAGGGTGACGGCATTGGTAATGCTGATTGGCAGTACAATATCTGTTGTTGCACAATCTGATCCTATTAACGTAGTGACAACTGCGGTCCCTTTTTTAAGAATTTCACCCGACGCACGCTCAGGCGGCATGGGCGACGTGGGAATCGCTACTATCCCGGATGCGAATGCGATTTTTTGGAACTTATCAAAGATTCCTTTTGCAAAAAGTAATTCTGCTATTTCATTAACCTATACTCCATGGCTTAAAGGCTTAGATTTAAATGATGTATATCTCGTCTCTGCGGCAGGGTATTACCAGTTAGACGATCAACAAGCTATCTCCGGATCTGTGCGTTATTTTAGTTTAGGCAATATTCAGTTTACTGATAATTTAGGTAATGAATTACAAAAATACAGACCCCGGGAATTTGCTATAGACGCAGGATATTCACGTAAACTTTCCGATAAATTAGGATTGGGTGTATCTCTCAGATATATTAATTCGAATCTTGCCAGCGGGCAATCTGCCAGCGGTTCTACTTATAAAACGGGAACTTCAGTTGCAGGGGACCTTTCATTGTATAGTGATGGTTCGGAAGGAGGTGATGTCTCAGGATTTAACTGGGGGCTTACTCTATCTAATTTAGGTGCCAGAATATCCTATACCAATGATGCTACTGAAAAGGATTTTATTCCTGCCAACCTCGGATTAGGCACTGCCTACGTAAAAGTGTTTGATGAAACAAGCAAAATTACGTTTGGATTGGATATTAATAAACTTCTTGTTCCTACTCCACCTGCTCTTGGTGATTCTGCAGGGCTTGCTGATTATCACAGTAAAGGTGTGGTAGGTAGTTGGTTCAGTTCTTTTGGTGATGCGCCCGGTGGATTCAAAGAAGAACTAAAAGAATTCCAGGTTTCAGTAGGCGCTGAATACACTTATAATAATCAATTCTCTTTTAGAGCTGGTTATTTCTATGAAGCCCCTACCAAAGGTAACAGGCAATATTTTACAGTAGGTGCCGGGCTTAATTATAATCTGTTTGGATTAAATTTCTCTTACCTGGTTCCATCCGGTAATGGAATTAGCCGGAATCCTCTATCTAATACATTACGTTTTAGCATTCTCTTTAATCTTGATAAATCAACTGCAGTTGGTAGTACAGACTAATTACGTATGACGGGTGAAAAAGGGAATTAAGAATAAGAATTAGCCTTTTGCCCAC
>JBDTJI010000005.1:0-8919 GCA_039935935.1 Ginsengibacter sp.
AGATAATTTTTGTAACAGCTTTTGTTGCAAACGCTGGCTTAATGACATGTACTTTATTCTTTTTTAAGGTGTAGATTTACAGCAAATGTAACGATATGTTTTTTTGGAACAAATATTGTGGTTTAGCGTTTTTTTTTATTAGCATCAATTCGAATTTATTAGCCCAAAAATTAGATAATTATAAATTAACTGCACGTATTTTTCTTTTAAAAAACATCTCGCTGACTGATGAAAGAAATGGCAATATATTTTTGGATGACGGCTGGCGTTTTATACAAAGAGATTATTCAATTCCTGGCAAATCATTGTTATCCCTATCTTTTATTTCGCCTGCCGATGTTGCAAAAACTCCTAAAAACGCTGATTTACTAATCCACCACCGGACCTCAAATAATTTAATTGCTTTTAACTTATTACAAGCAGATTCAGAAACACAACTAACAAGAATAATACCATCGGATTTTTCCACTTGTCGGTATGGCTTTTTTTGTAAACAGGAAATGAAAATAGAAAAAGCCATTAATCTGCCATTACGTGTAAGATTAGGCTCTTTGCAGCAATGCAATTACTATGAAGGCAAACCTTAAAAAATTGATGATTTAAATTTTTTTATAAAGCGGAATGTTTTCATCGAGTGCTGCTATGGGATAAGCAGGTATTTGCAGTATTGTATTTATGTTTTAATGCAAGTGCTTTTTTCATAACCGTGAAAACCTGTATTCTTCCACTAACTGGTATTGGGCGTAAGTTTGTTTTCTCCGGCTGGTTAGGGTTTAAGTTGATCCATTAATAAGCAACCATAGAACTGCTAAGAAAATTACTGGCTGCAAACTCACCACTGTTGTGCAATATATTTTTTTCTTCGATAGAAACTTTTCGCGGCTGTCCTGATATATCACCATAGCTGATGTAAATCGTTCTTCCTTTTTCATTGGCCAGATCCGGAGACTTTCGGTTTACGCTCTCCATCATAAGGTTCATTACGGCCGAAGAATATTGCTTCATATTTTTTATGTCGTAAGGGGCAATATCTGTTTTATTTTGGTTGTATTCGTCAATTTGGTCACCACGTTCGAGTTTCAGCCCAAGTGTTTGCCGGTTGTAAATCACCTCATTGCAGGTTAAAGGATTACCCTTACTGACACACGAATCAAAAATATTGATCGGGTAATTACAAAGCATACCGCCATCCAAATACAGATCATAGTTTACTGTAGTATATTTCTGCGATACTTCATTTCCCCCACTATCAATTGCTACAGGAATAAAATAAAAAGGAATGCAGCTACTGATGTGAACGGCGGTTCTTAATTTCATATTGGGTTGCGTCTTCCACGATAATATTTCAAGTCGCTGCCTGGAAATATTGGTGCCGGTACAAAAAAAGTTTTTAAACTTTTTATCGTTTATGTGCATTTGATGAAGATCATTAAAAGTAATATCAGCGTCGCCCGTTTTAAATTCAATCAGATGTGCAAGCCATGCTTCAAATTTTTCACCTTTATACATTCCATATTCTTTTTTAATCCTTCTTATTTTACTGAAAAAGAATTTGCCATCATTGAATTCGCCGATTTTCAAATTTTGTAATACAGAGTCAATTTCGTGAGATGAATAGCCTAAAGCCACTATCAAACCTGCTATAGCGCCTGCTGAAGACCCTGCAACATTTTCGATATTTGAAAGTATTCCCTTTTTGTCCAGCACTTCCAACGCGCCTGAATAGGCAAGCCCACGTACTCCTCCACCTTCCATTACCAGGTTTTTATAATCATAATCATGTTGTGAAAAAACGACGGCAGGAAAAAAGAAAATAAGAAGAAGGGCACATTTCATTCTGTGAAATTACAATTGTTTGTTGCTTTTAACCAGCGGATAAGTTTTAAAAAACGTTAAAAGATTATCTCTGCTATTTGTAACAGTACTAAATCCTGTAATCCTTGCCTGACGGGACGTGAAGGTTGACATTATTTTCTTAATTGAGCGATATTAAATGAAAACTTCCGAAGCAAATATCCTGAATCAGAAACCTGTTTTTTATGGCTTCAGAGGTAAGCCGACTTTTCAGGCAACTAAGCTTAGCAGATTTCGATTATTAATCTCACGCTATCGTACCTCACAGGACTATTTTGTTACGGCTGATAATCTTTCCATAACCATTGGAGAGCTTCGGGAAGTGTTTGTTGCTTCACTTTACTATCTACATGGACAGCGTTACGTGCGAATATGAATTGATAATGATAGCCTTTATGGGCAAGAACCTTCGCCATGTTCTCATTTGCAACTACCCAATCGTGCATATCGTCGCGCATTACATTTGGATTATAAAGATCCCTATCGCCCACTTCCATCCAGATTCGAAGCGGCCTGGCAGGACTTTCGGGAATGAGATTTTCATGAAATTCCCAGGCTCCGTGTGGCGTCTCAGGGTCATAGGGCCACTGCTGATTGATAAACGTACCGGAATAGGTTAGTACGCGATGATATAGGTCAGGGCGATACCATGCCATTATTAAAGCGCAAGAACCACCGGAACTTCCGCCCATAGTGGCGCGTCCGTCGGGATCTTTGGTGAGCTTCACCTTACATTGGCTTTCTACCAATGGCAATACTTCTTTTTCAACGAACTCGGCGTACCTTCCCGACATAGCATCGTATTCCAATCCGCGTTCACTACCTTGTGCATCACCACTGCCATTGCCAATTGAGATGGCGATCATCACCGGCACCTTATGGTCAAAGATCAGGTTATCCAGAGCTGTGGACAACAGGTGGTCAGGCCCATCCGCACCGACAATAAATGGCACAACGGTATTGGGAATGTATTGTTTGGGAACATATACCTCTACGTATCGGGTGTAAGGTGCCGGATGGCTGGTGGTAACAATCAGTTTGGCCGGATCTGCGGGATCGACCCTTCCAAAAGTATTCGGCTCACGGGCAATGCCGGGATAAATTCTGCTATCTGTTGATTTCATCATAAACCGGTATATAGTTCCGTGGGGTACATTCCTTTGCACTGTCATTTCCGGGGCAGGATTGTGCGTTGGCCCAATGATAAAATTACCATCTGTATCGGGGGAAGGAAGTTCACCATCGTGTAATTCGGTGGCAACCACATAATCAGGAGAATGAGGATCCCTGGTTGGAGGGACAGGACGGGAAGCTGCCTGGGGTTTGGCATTTGTTAGCTGAGCTATCACTGGCTTCGCGTTCAACACCAAACTAAGTGCTGCGCAGAAAAGGCAGGCGGTCCATGTTATTTTTGTATGCTTCATTTTGCGCTTTTAGTGAGATTGCGAATCAACTGATAGTCGTAGTATCTAAACTACGATAAAGATTCAATTCTATGATTTATTTTCGAGTTGCGGAAACAAAAGAATCGAATGGGGCATATTATTTGCGCCAGGATTGGAGGCCAAAATCGAACACTTTTGACTTAACTTTGTACAAGAAAATGAGCGTATATGAAATTCGAAAAAATTCATAATAAAGGACAAGCACAAATATTCAAAAACCAGTATTTAGAATACTTTACCAAAACTCATCCGTTTGTTATCTGGGGATTGTATCTGCCGGTAATTATATTTCTGCCTTACTATGCAGCACAAAATTTTGGTTACTCTTTTATTGCTATTATCCTTCTTTTTTTAGCAGGTATTTTTTTTTGGACATTCTTTGAATACATGATGCATCGCTTTATTTTTCATTGGGCAAGTGATAACCCAGGAATTCAGCGGATTAGCTATGTATTGCATGGCAACCATCATGAATTCCCAAGAGATAAGCAACGGTTGTTTATGCCACCCGTGCCGAGCCTAATAATTGCCTCAATTATTTTTCTGCTCATGTATGCTGTTATAAGAACCAATTCTTTTATATTTTTTCCGGGGTTTATATTGGGTTATCTATTTTATGGTAGCATGCATTATGCGATTCATGCATGGAATCCTCCATTCAAATGGATGAAACCTATTTGGCGCAATCACCATTTACATCATTATAAAAGCGATGATAAAGGTTTTGGTGTTAGTACTCATATATGGGATAGAGTATTTGGAACCGGCTTCAATTTAAAGAAAGAAAAAGAGAATAAGGAGGAAGTAAGCAAACTTATGTATGAACACAGGTGAGAGCGTTATTACCAAAATGACAGAAGCCAAAAAAGCCACGAATTACACAAATTGACAAGAATTTTTTTAGCAATTTAGAATAGACCTTTCTAATGTTGTACCCGTTAAATTGACAATACGACTTAAAAGTAGAACGCTATGATTTTAATTAAGGCAATTCTTATCCTACCGGATCATCCGGGGGACAGGTGTGAATTAAATTTATTACACGAATTTTTACGGTATCGAGTATAGATGAGACGAAATATCGGTTCCGGATTTTCATACCCTGAGATATAGAAGGATAGATTTAATCTTAAAATGACAAGTTTTTTAGTGGAAAAGTTTTAGATTGGAAATTGAAAAATGATAATTGTGGAAACATCATAGCCATTATCCCTTTCTGCGTGTGCTCGAATGGAATATAGGCCTTGGAGTAGAGTGATGAAAAACTTATACTGGGCGGAAAGAAATGTGTAATGATTTTAATTTGAGCTAAAGCTCAAATGCTTTCTGCTACGAATTACACGGATATATACGAATTAGATTTGTTACACAAATTTGTCCGGCGCAGAATATAAAATGCTGTACAAATAGTTCTTTTCAGATGGGTTGGTCAATGAACGGAGAAACATAATAGTGGATAATGATTTCAAAATGTTGATGAAGAAGAAAAAGAAATTTAGTTTGATAAAAAACCTGATGAACTGCATAATATTAAAAAAATCAGACACAAAACAATATTCACTATGAAAGCGTTATTCGATCGTCGGAATTTTATAAGAAAGTCTGCTGTTGCAGGTATTGGGCTTGGTATTTCAGGAAGTATTCTTCCATTATTAAGTAAAGGATTTTCTCCGGCAACCGGAAAAAGGGTAGGAATCATTGGGCTGGATACCTCTCATTGTAAAGCATTTACACAAGAAATGAATTCTTTAAATGAATCCCCAAAATTGAGAGGATATAAAATTGTCGCTGCTTATCCGCAGGGTAGCCTGGATATAGAATCTTCGGTAAAACGGATTCCGGGCTACACCGAAGACGTGAAGAAAATGGGAGTCGAGATCGTGGATAACATACCCGCTTTGTTGGAGAAAGTGGATGTAGTGCTTTTAGAAACCAACGACGGAAGGCGGCATCTTGAACAGGCAATACCGGTATTAAAAGCAGGGAAACCGTTGTTTATTGACAAACCAATTGCAGCATCACTATCAGACGCGATGGTGATAGTTGAAGTGGCAAAACATTATAATACGCCTTTGTTTTCTTCTTCGTCTCTGAGATTTATGTCCAGTGCGCAGGAGATAGCCGGTGGAAAAATAGGGAAGGTATTGGGAGCCGATATTTATAGTCCTTACATATTGGAAAAAACCCATCCGGATTTTTTTTGGTATGGGATTCATGGTGTGGAGATGCTTTATACGATTATGGGTTCCGGATGTAAAACATTAACCCGTTTTCATACCGGGGGTAGTGATGTAGTAGTTGGCATCTGGCACGATGATCGTATCGGGATCTTCCGTTGTAATCGTCCGCAAAAAAATATTTACGGCACTACAGATGGTGAATTTGGCGGAACTGCTTATGGTGAAAAGGGAGATGCTGTAGTAGGGCCATTTGAGGGTTACAATCCGCTATTGGTTGAGATTATTAAATTTTTTGAGAGTTCCGTGTCTCCTGTTAATGAAGAAGTCACACTTGAAATCTGCGCCTTTATGGAAGCTGCGGATGCAAGTAAGCAAAGAGATGGCGCTTCTGTTGCCTTAGATGAAACCTTATCTAAAGCCAGAACGAATGCACGGAAGAAATTAAAGAATTTAATATAAACTAAAGTTTAAAATTCACTACATTAGCCAGTGTTTATGTGCTGAAGCCTGCGCATTTAATTTTAGATACGGGAAAAATTATTTAAGGCTGCTCAAAACTTCACTTACTGAAATTGTCCCAATATTAATCCTATATTTACTAAAACTAATTCAGGCTTTGATTTCGCAATCTACATATAGTGATAACGAATTACTTCAACTAATTGCAGAGGGCAGTGACGAGGCCTTTACTTCGTTGTATCGCCGTTATTGGGAAGAGCTATTTGTGACTGCTGCGAAAGCCCTTCGCGATAAGGAGGGGGCGGAAGATGTAATACAGGATGTATTTCTATCTGTATGGAATAGGCGTAATGAATTGAAGATCGAAGGGTCACTGGCGGCCTATCTTCACACAAGCGTGCGTTATAAGGCTATACAATACATAGAAAAAAATATTACCCGGCGGGATTACCTTGCTTTACTTGCAGATGTTTCTGTGAATTTTCTTCCTCCAAAAGCGGTAGTGAATTTACAGGTAAAAGAATTGGAACAGATTATTGAAAGCGCTGTAAAGAATATGCCACCTAAGATGCAGCAGGCGTATAGATTGAGTCGCCAGCAACACTTAAGTCATAAAGAAGTAGCAGAACAAATGAATGTATCTGCAGAGACTGTAAAGAAACACGTACAACATGCGTTGCGGTTGATAAAGTCAGCGCTTCAATATTCCTTGATTCTTATTTATCTGTTCATCACTAATCTGTATTAAAATATATTTTATTATTTTTTACCCCCTTACCTTCTTTCACCGGACTATAATATAAATCGCATACTTTTTACATGGATACCGGCAAGGCAAAAGAATTATTACAACGCTACCAAGCGGGCAACATCAGTCAGTCGGAAAAGGAACTGGTAGAGAGTTGGTACCGTCAATTAATTGACACAGGAGAATGGCAATGGGCGGAAGGAGAAAAAGAAAAAGTGGAGACGATGCTGGAATCACGCATCATAGAGAAGATAAAGGATACGCAGAAACAGAAAGCAGCTCGCGTTTATTCATTGAATCGGAAATATTGGTGGGCAGCGGCTTCCATTGTTTTACTACTGGGTTTTGTTAGTTATTTTCTGGTTTTTAACAAGCCCACGAAATCAACACTGACTGTAGCAACAAAGGTAACGAATGATGTAGCTGCCCCACAATCCAGCAAGGCGATGATTACGCTCGCTAACGGACAAAGGGTTTTCCTGGATAGTATCGCTAATGGGGCATTGGAGGTACAAGGCAATGTAAAACTTATAAAATTAGCGAGTGGCGAAATTGTCTATCAATCATCTGGCCGCGCAGGAGGGGAAATGCAATACAATACATTGGACAACCCGAGAGGAAGTAAAGTGATCAATATGGTTTTGACAGATGGTAGTAAAGTATGGCTCAATGCAGGTTCATCGTTAACCTATCCGGTTTTGTTTGTTGGTAATAAAAGAAAAGTCTCAATTGAGGGAGAAGCTTATTTTGAAGTAGCGCATGACGAAGCAAAACCATTTGTAGCCCATTACGACGCTATAGATGTGCAGGTACTTGGCACTCATTTTAATGTGAATACTTTTGAAGATGACGATAGAAATGTAAAAGTAACATTAATAGAAGGATCTGTAAGAGTAGATAACGGAAACGCAACAAACTTATTAAAACCAGGCCAACAGGCGCTGATTAATGATAAGATAAAAATAGTAAGTGACGCTGATTTGAATCAGGTGATGGCATGGAAGAATGGCTATTTTCAGTTTGACAAAGCCAGCCTGCAAAGTGTGTTGAAGCAGGTGGCTCGCTGGTATGATGTGGATGTTATCTATCAGGGGGAAAATCAGCCCAGACAGTTTGTGGGGGAGATGGAAAAAGACCTAAGCTTATCGGAGGTGCTTAAAATTTTAGAAATAAATAAAGTACATTTTACAATAAAAGGAAACAATCTTATTATAAACCCAGATTAAGAATCCATTGATTATTAATATTAAGACGACGAAAAAATTATAAACAAAATCTTTTTGAGATAACCAAAATGAAAACAGGAAAGTGTTGAGCCACTTCCCTGCGGGTAGTTTTAGTTATCCAATATGTAGGAGCCCAAACAGATCACTAATTCTTTTAAACTAAAACCAAACAAAGTTATGAATTTTAAAGCCAATTATCTCCGGCGTGTACTCATCAAAAAACTATTGTTGATTATGACCTCGAATCCGGAGTGCCGGATGAGAAGTCATAAGGCCGATAGAAAAAAAATTCTTCTTGCGATGAAAATGACAATCTTTCTTCTTTTTTCTGCCTGTCTTACTGTTAGTGCGGGCGGACTTGCCCAGAAAGTTACTTTATCAGCGAATAATGTGAAACTTGAGAGGATTTTCAAAGAAATCAAAAAGCAAACAGGCTACGTATTTTTTTATGATGCCCGCGTAATGGAAGGGGCAAAACCTTTGAGCATTCGCGTAAAAAATGAAACGGTGGAAGATGTATTAAAAGAATGCCTGCAGGGTCAGCCGCTTGATTTTTCTATTCAGCGGAAAACGGTAACCGTTTTTCAAAAACAGTTGACTAGTTTCAAGAAGCAACCATTAAACCAATTGGAATATGTGGATGTAAAAGATACATTCTCTATCAAAGGCACTATTACTAATGTGGATGACAATACACCTATCGAGAATGTTTCCATCATTAATAGAGAATCTGGAGTGGGTACTCAAACTAACAAAAATGGCCGGTTTACTTTACGCGTTACCATAGGAGATATTTTGGTCATCTCGCATGTAAATTTTGCGGGTATTAACTATGAGGTAGAAAACAATGACGATGTTTTTGTAAAACTCGCTCCAAAGGCTACCGAAGATTTAGGGGAAGTGGTGATAGTGGGCTACGGCCAACAAAAGAAAACCAGTGTTGTGAGTTCAATAAGCACAGTCAGTGGGGAGGATTTAGATTTTTCAGGTCGAAATTTAAGTACCAA
>JBDTJI010000006.1:0-4771 GCA_039935935.1 Ginsengibacter sp.
ATTTGTGAATCAGCAGTTGCTTCAATATTTACCATAGGAACAGCCTGTAAATAACTATTGCCATTACCGGGTTCCAAACCAATTTCTTTATATTTTGCTTGAAGGAAATCAAGCGTTTTTGTTTCACCTGCAGTGAACGGTTTGCGCCCCATAAAAGAATCAGAAGCTAGTATCGCTATATTCTGTTTTATGCTATCGGCACTGAAAGTGACCTGATCATTTCCATCTGTAGATTTGCTATTTTCACTACAGGATTGCATAAAAATTACTAAAACGAATAGAGACACATTTTTTAAGAATTGGCGCATGTGATGTTATTTGAATTGTTGAAAGTCTTTTTATTATAGATTTTACGAATTTAATTTGAATGTGTACTTTTAATTTTTGATAGGAAGCTTTCCAATGCGGCATTCCATTTACTAAATATAAGGAGACTGAATGTAAAAGGTGATTTTTTTTAGTCGTCTTAAATGATATGTCGTTATTGCCAATAATATTTTTTATGATTTAACATCTTATAGAGATTCACTGCTTAAAATGACCAGGAAAGAAATGGAGAGTATGTTGACGGAGATACCAACAACAGGGGGCAATAATTTCGTGTTGAAAAATGGTAAAGGTTTTAAGAGAGTAGGTTCCAAAAGATAGCTTCCTGAAAATTCAATCGTCATTGCTTTCTGAAAATATGCATCAAACGATCCCACAGGTTAACTGGTGTTGTGATAAGCCCTGACCATTATATCTCTGATAAGCACGTTGCTTTTCGTGGAACTAATAATTCATTTGATGATGTAATGAAAGCAGCAGAGAATGCAAAAGAGAATAATCTTCTTGTTACTTTAACAGTGTGTGTAACGCGAACTTTTACAACCTGGTAAAATTTGATGGCTTATGCGGAACTGGCAAAGCGTTTAGAAGTGCCTTTTATTCAGTTGCTGGAACCCAAAGCTATTGGCCATTATGAGGGCAAACAAGTTGCTTTGAACGAAAGCCATTATAGTTTACTCGAGAAATTTTATTTGCTCCTTAACTTAAATCTTGCGTACTAGGGTTATGCTATAATTATTTATCATGGCTATCACCAGCGAAGAATAGGTTGCCTTGCTGGCGGTAATAGGACATTGTATATAGATTCAGAGGGATTTGTGAATGCTTGCCCCTTTTTGTCTGACAAAAAGCGCAAATATCAAAGATGCACTAATAACAAAAGAAAGTGTTACTGAAAATGTAAGCGCGACAGGTTGCCTTCAATACAAAAATGAAGGTGATAAAAGTAAATCGGATGAGCTAAAGTAGCAACAATACCATATCAACCAAACGCTTTAAAATGAGCCAGGCTGCTTATTCTTAAACATTCCGGTGATGAACATTTTATCAATAAAATACCTGAATAATTTTCCAATCGCTGCAGTAGAGACAGGTAGCAACCTGTCTCTACATTTTCCTGGTTCGCATATTTATCGTGGGCATCGTCCACCTGTGAGCGTTTGCCAAATAAAGCATCGGCCTCATCAAAGAATAATATCCAATCTTTTTCTTCTGCTCTTTTAAATATATCGTCTAAATTCTTTTCGGTCTCTCCCGCATATTTACTGATTACATGTGAAAGGTCAATCCGGTAAATGTCCTTTTTATATAACGTAGAAAGCAACAATGGAACGTTTTCATTGATGTCACTTAAAGCGCCGCTCAATAATACTCTCAGGGGCATCCGGTTTTCCACGATAGACGATCCTGCATTATCTGTTAAAGCATATAATCTAGTTTTGATCTCTTCGGAAATACTTGAATAGGGGGCTGCAGCAGGAATTTTAATAATGTTACCATAAGAAGGCACAGTTGCTTTCTTATTAAAATTTCCTTTTAGTAATTGTTGAGACATAGTAACCGCTTTTTGACTTTTCATATTGTAAGCTTCAGTTTTTTAAAGCCACTTCAAAAGTAGAAATAAAGTTTGATCAGTTGGGTTCTCAATTTCTAAAAACTGAAAGGTGATGTTTGTAAACTTTTGAAATAAACATCGAAATGCCGAATCAAAAATTAACTTTGAAAAGAATCATTATCATTACAGCCTCTATAGCTGCGGGAAGCGCTATTGCTTTCAATCTTTTGAGAAAAACAGAACACAAAGCCGTCAGATACTTTCAACAACATCAATGTCTATCCTTATGCTTCTGTAAAAAATGCGTCCTTAAATTATCATAAAAAGATCTAAACTCTCCTGTCTCAATAGATGGGCTGGTTATGCATCAGGTTCGAATGCTGTTAACCATGAATCTATTATGATTAGTCGGGAACAGGAATCAACTATCCGGAAATCCATTGAGCAGTTACCTCCTAAATGCAAATCAATTTTTAGGCTGATAAAAGAGGATGGCCTCAGTTATAAAGAACTAGCTGCTATTCCTGGTATAGTAGTAAAAATAGTTGGTACCCAACTTTATATTGCTTTAAAAAATTTACGCGGATCATTCAACCTGTTAGGTTTGAAAATACTTCTCAGTCAAAACTCTCTTCAATAGAAAAAAAGATTAACGAATAGGAACTAATTTTTTAAGAAAATTTATATGGAGTCTGCCGCTGTCAGGAAAAAAATTGGAAAAATATTTATAGGAACCTGTGGCTGTGGTATCTTGTATGGAGAATCAAATAACTGAATTTTGAAAAATTAAAAATAGAAGTATATGTTCAAAAGTAAGAGTTATGTTAAGAGCCTGATTGTATTAACCCTGATTATTCTTTCTGCGAGATGGGGATTTAGTCAGCAGAAAGAACACAAAAACTACAACGTCATCTACATTTTGAGCGATGATCACCGGTACGATTTTATGGGCTTTATGAATAAAGTGCCGGGATTAAAGACTCCTAATATGGATCGACTTGCGCGCGAAGGTGCTCACCTGCAAAATGCGTTTGTAACTACCTCGCTTTGTTCACCCAGCCGGGCATCTATCCTCACAGGCCAGTATGCACACACACATACAGTAGTAGATAACCAGGCGCCTATGCCCAACAACCTGATTTTCTTTCCTGAGTATTTACAAAAAGCGGGATACCAAACCGCCTTTTTTGGTAAGTGGCACATGGGAAACACCGACGGTATGCCGCAACCTGGCTTTAATGAATGGATCAGTTTCAGAGGACAGGGAATTTATTGGGATCCTACTTTTAATATTAACGGTAAAGTAGAAAAAGAGAAAGGTTATATCACTGACTTGCTTACCAGTTATGCGCTTGGATGGATGGATACCATAAACAGGAATAAACCATTTTTTGTATATCTCTCGCACAAAGCAGTTCATGCTATGTTTCAGCCTGCCAAAGAACATGATGGTGAGTATGATAAAATGCCTATCATCAGTCCGCCTTCAATGTACCTGACCGCTACAGACTCCAGTAAATATTTTGGTGTACAGACTGCCCCTGAATCACCGGTCAACTATGCTGACATTCCTTTTTGGGTAAGACGTCAACGTTATAGCTGGCATGGTGTAGATCACATGTACGATGGCGAAATGCAATTCGACACTTTTTATCGAAAATATTGTGAGACACTTCTGTCTGTAGATGAAAGTATCGGAACGGTAATGCAATGGCTTAAGGACCATAACCTGGACAAAAATACATTGGTAATCTACATGGGTGATAATGGTTTTCAATTTGGAGAACACGGGTTGATTGACAAACGAGACATGTATGAAGCCTCCATGCGGGTGCCTTTACTGGCGTGGTGTCCGGACCTTATAAAACCCGGAACCAAAGTGAAGCAAATGGTAGAAAATATAGATATAGGCCCTACCATCTTAGACCTTGCCGGAGTAGCAGAACCCAAACAAATGCAGGGCGCTTCTTTCCTGCCTCTTTTGGAAGGGAAACAAATCAAATGGCGTGATAAAATATTTTATGAATATTACTGGGAATGGGCTTTCCCGATGACACCTACGATATTTGGCATACGAACAGACCAGTATAAATACATTTATAACTGGGGTGTATGGGATATCAACGAATTATACGATATACAAAAAGATCCGGAGGAGATGAACAACCTGGTACGGAATCCAGAATTCGCTAACATTGCAAAGAGTCTTAAAAAAGAATTATGGGATTGGTTAGAGAAAACCAATGGCATGACTATACCTCTTAAAAAAAATGATAATGAACGACATCACTACCCTTACAGTGGAATCTATTAATCGCAGTGGCAAGGTTCGCCTCTACGCTTTTTAGGGCGACCTCACCGTAAGATGACTGAGAATGATTTGTCTTCAGAAACGATCCGGGCATTAACTGCCATGAGTGAAAAGGGTGATACAGATTGGATTTGCATTATCAATAAAACAAAGGATAAAGATTACTATCTTATTAATTTGCCTATAAACGAATTTGTTGCCAGGCAATACAAGGCAGTTGGATTTAATGCAACTGATAACAGTGAAGGGCCGCTAAGAATAGTGTCGTTGGAAGTTGATAATAATTCAGGTAATTTTAAATTAGGAATCCGCAGTTTCCATTTGCAAGGATAACATTGGTAAAAGAAACAAAGACAATGAAAAAGACAATGAAAAGGATAGGTTATAACAATCGTATTGTTTATTTGAACCATTATTGGTTTATTTTAGAACTTCACTATCATTCATGAATGGGATGCGAGTTTGAGTTGTCATCGGCTTAGACCTCAAAAATAAGGTAATAAGGTTGGCTCTTTATTATTTTTCAAATGCTACTAAGGTTTGAAAACAAAATGCTGGTTGTAATTTTTAGATGAACA
>JBDTJI010000007.1:0-3115 GCA_039935935.1 Ginsengibacter sp.
AACAATGAAGGCAATATGATTGATTTTGCGATGAAATATGTCGGTGAAGACAGGCTTGTTTTTGGGTGCGATTACAGTTTTTATCAGGGAGTAGGCCATGTATTTTCCGCAAAGCTGACGGACTCACAACGAAAAAAGATTTTTTTTGAGAACTTTAGTAAGCGGTTAAAAAAAGGAGGCAAAGATCTTAATTGATAGTATCGCATACATCGGTCACTGATCGTTTGTACAATTTGAATAGGATACCCTTGATGCATTTTTATGGAGATCTGCCATATTACATGTTCTTTGTGAAATTTAAATACAAGTACAACCGGGAAACTAATTTTTGAAAGTTATAATAACCTATTAAAAAATCAGGAAAGAATGTTAATTGATAGTAACGCATATATCGGACATTGGCCCTTCAGGCAATTTGAATATGATAATCTGGATGCCCTGTTAGGAAGGATGAAACAGTTTGGTACAGATGTATCTGTAGTGAGCAGCCTCAACGGTGTTTTTTACAAGAACACGCAGAATGCTAATGAAGAGTTACACCAGGCCATCCGCAGTAGAAAAACATATAGCGAAAGGTTTATCCCTTTTGCAGTAATCAACCCGATCTATGGCGGATGGCGCGATGACTTTAAAGTATGTAGTACGACAATGGGTATGAAAGGAATTCGCCTTTATCCAAAATATCATGATTATGATATTACAAATCCAGCCTGCATAGAACTTGTAAAGATGAGCCGGGATAAAGGACTTCCGGTAGTCTTCTCGTTAAGGATGGTTGACGCGCGTACCAGTTCATGGATAGACATTGAGAAAGAATGGTCACTAAAAGATATTGTTCCAATAGTACGAGCCGTACCCGATGCAAAATATATAATTGTGAATGTTGCGAACGGCTTAGCCTTAAATGACGAAGATACTGCACTCTTTAGAAAAGCTGACTTGCTGATGGATTCATCAGGAAGAAACATGGTTAACTGGCAAGATTTATTTAAGGGGTTCGGTACTGATAAATTTTGTTTTGGTACCCACTCGCCTATTCTTGATTATTTTTCAGGCCTGTTACGAATTATCTCCCTGAGAGAAAATGAAGCAGATGAAAAGACCAAAGAACTTTTGCGCTCGGGGAATATAAAGAGAATGTTGGGAATATAAATAACAGGTGTACTCTGCAAGGGGTAAATTAGTGAGTTTTCAATAGCTAACGGATTTCCTGTTTTCTTGAATTTAAAATTCCGGAGGTGCCCACGCCTATTGGGATATTGTTTTTAACCTTCGTAGAAAAGTTCATCTATAAAAGATGCACCTTATTACGTTATTATCTTATTAAAAAGAGGAAAAGGTTTTATGTTCAGTAAAATAATAAGGTCAAATGTAATGATGGGTTACGGTTCTACTAAGGTTTTTAATCTGCGAGAAATAAATTAGTCAATTTTCCAGCAAAGGGATTTACTATTTTAAACATTACGCAGAATGGCATTAAAGAAAACTAAATTAAAAGGGGGGTTTTAAAAAAGATATACTTTGCTTAAAGAGTGAGTTATCCTAAGTATAATCAATGAAGGCAATAAAAAAACGTACCGATATGTTATGCAAAAAATTACTTTTTATCATTTTTATATTTTTCATAGGTAATAGCTTTGGGCAAAAGGCTAACGAAAAACCCGTCTCTATCATTTTCGATTCTGATATTGGGCCTGATTATGATGATGCCGGTGCGATCACGATACTACACGTTTTGGCAGACAAGGGCGAAGCAAAAATCCTGGCAACTGTTGCAAGTAATAAATATGAAGGAATCGCTTCAGTGCTGAATGTATTTAATACCTATTTTAACCGGCTTCAGATCCCTGTTGGTGTGCCCAAAGGAAACGCAGTTGATGTAAGAGATAGCCAACATTGGACAGATACCCTTCTCTCAAAGTATCCTCATAAAATAAAGCACAATAGCGAAGTACCCGATGCTGTGGAACTTTACCGAAAGGTATTGGCCGAACAACCAGACCAAAGTGTTACCATCGTTACTGTTGGATTTTTAACCAACCTCGCCAACCTGCTGAAAACGCCTGGCGACCAGTATTCGCCTCTTGATGGCAGATCACTAATTGAAAAAAAAGTAAAGCGGTTGGTTAGCATGGCAGGGAAGTTTCCTGAAGGAAAAGAATTCAATATCATAAAAGATGCAGCATCTTCCAAAGAAGCACTTGAGGCGTGGCCAACTCCTGTTATCTTCAGTGGCTTTGAAATTGGAGAAAAAATCAAAACGGGATTGCCGTTGATTCACAATAATTTTATTCAAAATAATCCGGCAAAGGACGTATTCAGCATTTGCATTCCTATGTCTCCTTCAGACTCTGCCGGCAGAATGAGCTGGGACCAAACGGCAGTGCTGGTAGCAGTACGAGGTGATAAACCTTTTTATAAACTACACAGCGGTAAAATAAAGATAGGTGAAGATGGAACGAATAGCTGGGATGAAAATGGAACGGGTCAATATTATCTGGTAGAGAAGCAATCACCCCAAAAGGTGCAAAATATGATTAATCATTTAATGATGGAGTTGCCGAAGAGAAGATGAAGTAAGCAATGTTTTGCCCCGTATGGTCTCTTGTCCAACGGGTTTAGGATAACCCATTTTCTAAATCAAAACATTTTTGTCGTTGGTCAGGAGACCAGACGATCGCCTCTAACGAAAAACCCGGAGTAAAACTTACTCCGGGTTTATTATATATTTTGCAAACAGAAAGGTTCGTAAATTATTTCAATCCTTCCAATGCAGCATTCATTGTTCTAACCGCGTCAGCGCTGTTATTAAATGTAGCCTGTTCTTCGTCGTTTAATTTGAAATCAATAATCTTTTCCCAGCCATTCTTTCCAACTATAACCGGCACGCCCATACAGATATCTTTTTGGCCATATTCACCATCAAGCATAACACAGCAGGGCATCAGTCTTTTTTCATCGCGCACAATGGCTTCTACCAATGCGGCGCCGCAGGCTCCGGGTGCGTACCAAGCACTGGTTCCCAATAATTTGGTAAGTGTTGCACCGCCTACCATAGTGTCGGCAGCCACTTGTTTGAGAGTCGCTTCATCCAGTATGTTTGAAACAGGTGTGC
>JBDTJI010000008.1:0-6814 GCA_039935935.1 Ginsengibacter sp.
ACCGATGTGTATGGGATTAAATGATCCAAAAAATAAACCAATGTTCATCTTTAATTCTTCTTTAAGGTTCTATGATATCGTACACAATTATTTTATCTGCTTCATCAACTCTCAGGCTTAAGGAATATCCTGCCACAAGCACATAAATCGGCCCTCCCATCGGTGCTTTTTTCCAAACAGTTATCTCCTCTTCAGGAAGACATCCCATTTCCATTAGTTTTAAAATAATTTCATGGTTTTCAAAGGACTTAATTTTTACTTTTGATCCGGTTTTTACTTGTGATAGTTTCATTAGAATAAAAATATTGCTAACATGTAATACTTGATTGCGAATTTATAAAAAATGAAAATGGGAACCATATCTTTTAATAACCAAAACATTAATCCACACTTAAAAGACAGGCTTCTTTTAAAAACATTTCTAGCTATCATTTTTGTGGAGGAGAAAGTTGCTTTTAAATCAGTTAATTATATTTTCTGCACAGATGAATATTTGTTAGTGTTAAACCAGGAATACTTAAAACATGATACCCTGACGGATATTTTAACTTTTAGTTATTCAGATCCTTTTTTACCTATAATTTCAGAAATCTATATTAGTGTAGAGCGCGTTAGAGAAAATGCAGATCTTCATAAAGTCTTTTATCAAAATGAACTTCATCGGGTTATGATACACGGAATTTTGCACTTGTGCGGATACAATGATAGCAACCTAAAGCAAAAAGCAGATATAAGGGCCAGGGAAGATTTTTACCTTGCTCGACTCTAAATATATTGTTTCACGTGAAACATCAATTCCTCAAGATTAATTTTTGCAAATAGCTATTTTTGCAAAATGTTTTTAAAATACGACGTAATTGTAGTTGGTGCTGGTCATGCCGGTTGTGAAGCGGCAGCCGCAGCTGCCAATATGGGAAGCAAAGTTCTCCTAATTACCATGAACATGCAAAATATGGCTCAAATGAGTTGCAATCCCGCTATGGGAGGGATAGCCAAAGGTCAGATCCTAAGAGAAATAGATGCGTTAGGCGGCTTTTCCGGGATAGTAACTGATGAAACCATGATTCAGTTCAGAATGCTTAATAAAAGTAAAGGACCCGCCATGTGGAGCCCAAGAGCACAAAGTGACCGGATGTTGTTCTCTTACAAGTGGCGACTTATGCTCGAGAGTTTAAAAAATCTGGATTTTTACCAGGATGCGGTGACCGGCCTGACAAAACAAGGTGATCTCGTAACTGGTGTAACAACAGCATTAGGTCATCACATTGAAGCACTATCTGTAATATTAACAAATGGTACCTTTCTCAATGGTATTATTCACATTGGTGAGAAACAATTAAAAGGCGGCAGAATAGCTGAAAAATCATCTACAGGAATTACAGAAAACCTGATCAACTGGGGATTTGAAAGTGCAAGACTAAAAACAGGCACTCCTCCAAGGGTTGATGGCCGTTCTTTAGACTATTCTAGAATGGAAGAACAAAAAGGTGATGAAGCTATTTCTGGCTTTTCATATTTAAAAACTAAAAAACCAAGTCGCCAAAGGAGCTGTTGGATTACTTATACAAATAAGGAAGTACATGAGGTTTTAAAAACCGGTTTTAGCGAAAGCCCAATGTTCCAGGGACGAATTAAAGGTACAGGGCCACGATACTGCCCTAGTATCGAAGATAAAATTAACCGTTTTGCGGACCGTGACAGGCATCAACTTTTCATTGAGCCCGAAGGATGGGACACTGTAGAAATATATGTAAATGGCTTTTCTTCGTCTCTGCCGGAAGAAGTACAGTACAAAGCTTTGAAAAAAGTGCCAGGCTTTGAACATTGCAAGATGTTTAGGCCGGGATATGCCATAGAATATGACTATTTTCCCCCAACTCAATTGAAAGTAAGCCTGGAAACTAAGCTAATTAAAAACTTGTTCTTTGCCGGACAAATCAATGGTACTACTGGCTATGAAGAGGCAGCTTGTCAGGGTATTATTGCAGGTATTAACGCGCACCAGGCTATTCATCAAAATAAAGCACTTGTATTAAAACGAAATGAAGCCTATATTGGCGTTTTGATTGATGACTTAATAAACAAGGGTACCGATGAACCTTACAGAATGTTTACAAGCAGAGCCGAATACAGAACGCTGTTGAGACAGGATAACGCAGACTTGAGGTTAACTGAAATAGGATATCGTCTGGGTCTTGCCAGTCAGGAACGAATGGATCAAGTTACAAAAAAGATATCATCAGTTGCACAGGTTATCTCTGTCTTAAAACAAATTAATTTGGAACCGCAGGAAATCAACTATTTCCTGCTCAAGACCGGATCAGCGCTCATTCAATATAAAATTAAGGCAATCCAGATATTGTTAAGACCAGAAATAAGTTTATCCAACTTGATAGGCGCCTCTTCACGATTATCTGAAAGAATCGGAGCATTTGAATATGAAATTTTGCAGCAGGCTGAGATACAAATAAAATATGAAGTTTATCTCCAAAAAGAAAAAGAGTTAGTATCTAAAATGGGTGCTTTGGACAATCAAATAATTCCAGACAGTTTCAATTATGAAAATATTTCTTCTCTGTCCAATGAGGCCAGACAAAAATTTAAGAAAATAAAACCCCATACCCTTGGGCAGGCGAGCAGGATAAGTGGAGTAAACCCAAGTGATGTTCAAATATTGATGATCTATATGGGCCGTTAAATTCGTATAACCATAACCGTTACATATTAATAAAAATGGATTTAAACTTATCTTCTTTTTCTACAAAAAAGGAAGTATTTAATACAATAAAAACGTTCCTCGAGAACCTCAATTTTAAAATCGTTAATGCAGATGAAACTCGTCCCTGGGGTGGTTTTTATGTTATTGATGAAACACAATCAACTGACTTCATCCAGTTTTTTTTTAACGATGTGCCGGAAGCGAAGCGACAAACATCAGGCAAGATCAGTCCAAAGATTCTAATTGTGGAGAGTAACAAAAGATTAAGCTGGCAATATCACCATCGCCGCGCAGAAGTCTGGAAAGTGATTGGAGGAGAAGTAGGTGTCGTAATAAGTAATAATAACAAAGAGGGAAACGAGCAATCGAAGAAAAAAAATGATATCATTATTCTTAAAAAAAGTGAACGTCATAGATTAGTTGGCAAAGAGGGTTGGGGTGTCATTGCTGAAATTTGGCAACATACCTACAAGGATAATCCGAGTGATGAAGAAGATATTGTTAGAGTTCAGGATGATTTCGGAAGATAGAACTCATTACCGAACGCGTAAAGTATCTCATCATTCAAAACAAATCTTTCTGAAATTTATTTGCAAAAATAAATAAAGACCCTCATAGGCCATTTTTGTGGTGTGGGGCGGGATCGAACCGCCGACACAAGGATTTTCAGTCCTTTGCTCTACCGACTGAGCTACCGCACCATCGGGGCGCAAAAATAGAATTATTCAACTAAAATAAAAATTCAATTTTTTCAGATATCAATTGCCATACTCGCACAAAAATTTTATTCGCATTATTTTCAATTGCTCTAACGTATAATTACCGTCTGATAATTCCTCTTTTGCGATTTCTAAGCTAGATGTTTGACAACCCTTAAAATAATCTATTATTTCCTCTCTTTCATACTCCTCAACAATATCCTCGATAGCATAATCAAGATTTAATTTTGTTCCACTTGCTACAATAGTTTCCATTTCTTCAAGAAGTTCACCAAGTTTCAATGTGCGGCCCTTTGCTATCGTTTCCAGAGGCATCTTTTTATCAACATTTTGTATAATAAAAATTTTATTGCTATTCTTATTGACAACACTTTTCATTACAAAATCATCCGGCTTTTCAATGTTATTCTCTTCAACATACTTCGCGATAAGATTTACAAAAGCCTTACCAAACTTCAAAGACTTCCCGACACTTACCCCCTGGCACTTCTCCAATTCCTTTAATGTAGTCGGGTATAAAGTTGCCATGTCAAGGAGGCTGTTCTCCAGGAATATTACAAATGGTGGAAGGTTACGCTTCCTGGCTTCCTGTTGACGTAATTCCTTCAATAAATCAAAAAGCTTTTCATCCGAAGATACGCCTTCGCCTTCATCAGATACATTTTCCTCCTCTTCCCCATCTGTCTCATAAATGTGATTTAGGGCAATTTTAAACGAAAATTGCTTTTTCATAAAAGCCTCCCCTTTCTTCGTAATCTTTAAAACACCATAATCTACTATGTCCTTTTGGATCAGATTTTCAAGTAACATTTGTCTAATAAGCGAATTCCAAAAATGTTCATCCGTATCCTTTCCTGAACCAAATTCCTTTCTTTCCTCATGCCGATACATCTTAATCTGTGGATTAAGTTTTCCTACGATTAACGGAATTATATACGTAATTGGAAATCGCTCTTCCAGCGCCTTGATTGCTTTTAAAGCGATTAACGCCTCCTTCTTCGCTTCTATCAGTTGTTTTGGATTCTTACAATTATCGCATTTACCGCCGCAATTATCGGCAGTGTAAGGCTCCCCAAAATAATTTAGCAACATTTTTCGTCTGCACACGGCGCTTTCTGAATAGGCAACCGTTTCATTAATTAATTGTGCCCCAATTTCTCTTTCAGTCAAAGATTTGTCACGCATAAGATGTTCGAGTTTAGCCACATCTTTATGGGAATAATAGAGTAAACATTTCCCTTCAAGGCCATCGCGACCGGCGCGCCCCGTCTCCTGGTAATAATTTTCTATTGATTTCGGAATATTATAATGAACTACAAATCTAACGTCTGGTTTATCGATGCCCATACCAAACGCAATTGTGGCAACTATTACCTGGATTTCTTCACCTAAAAACTGATCTTGCCTTTTAGCCCTTAATTTTGTATCCAGTCCGGCATGATATGCCACGGCTTTTATTCCATTCGCCATGAGAGTTTGAGCAAGTTCTTCGGTTGTCTTACGGTTTAATGTATAAATAATCCCACTTTTTCCTTTATTATGAGAAATAAATTTTACAATATTTTTTATCGCAAGATCTTTCTTAACTTTTGGTACTACTTCATAATATAAATTAGCACGGTTAAATGAAGAAATAAAAATATTAGGATCGCGCAATTCCAGATTATTGACAATATCACTTTGAACCTTGGGTGTAGCAGTCGCCGTCAGGGCGATTACAGGCAGCTTATCATTTATTTGGTCCATAATTTCCCTAAGACGTCTATATTCCGGTCTGAAATCGTGGCCCCACTCACTGATACAATGGGCTTCATCTACTGCAAAAAAAGAAATTGTTAAACCTTTAAAAAAATCTACATTTTCTTCTTTAGTTAAAGTTTCTGGTGCTACATACAGTAATTTAGTAGCGCCTGATAATAAGTCATCTTTTACAATTTTTTGTTGCCCCTTATTCAAAGAACTATTTAAATAATGGGCTATTTTATCAGTGCTGCTATATCCTCTAACAAGATCTACCTGGTTTTTCATCAACGCAATTAGAGGCGACACAATAATTGCACATCCCTCACTGATAATAGCCGGAAGCTGGTAACATAAGCTTTTACCACCTCCAGTAGGCATTATAACAAAAGTATCTTTACCTGATAAAAGACTTTTTATAATATCTTCCTGCGGTTCTTTAAATGAACTAAATCCGAAATTTTTTTCTAGTTGGCTCGCTAAATCCTCATTATCAAGATGTATGGCTGAATTGACTTTCCTGGACGATTGTATAGAACCTGATTTTGGTGATTTTTTTATTTTTGTGTTAGGCATGGTTCTTTTTTCACTATGAAGTTTTTAAGATTTCCAAAGTTAGATTATTGTCGGTAAAAATAAAAGGTTATAATTATTCAATATTATAAACCCTCTCATAATTGATTCAGGTAAGGTACATAATTCTATGGAAATTAAAGAAATCATTTGTTTTGTCCCCCACCTTCATTTTAAAGTATGTTTGCAACTACCATATTATAAAAAACTTTTTACTGTATTTCTATCATTATATTCTTTAGCCTTAGATGGAACATAAAATAATCAATACCGTTAGGCAAACTATATAATAAGAGGCCTACGAGGCCATCTTGGGACTAAAAAATTATATCATTGCGCATTTTGTAAAAGCTATGTCTCTAATACACTTTTGAAAAGGAATCTTAATAATTAGCTATATCGGAAAAAGTGCCATCGTCGCTCAAAAAATTGTTTCTTCACTCAACCACCTTCTCAGAAGGTGGGCTGAAATGCATCGGGCATAGCCCTCTTTACTAAACAACCTATCTAAAATTCTTTTTAAATTTTCTCGATCACATTAACTTGACAAATTCAGGTAAAGCCCACAGAACATGACCACTGCCAAAGCCGGTGGATTTTTAAGTTGCATTAAAAACCAAAAAGTTCGGGCAGAAGAATTTGCAAAATTTCATCCTGGTAGCACATTAAATAAAAAATTTTATCTACAAGAAAAATACTTACCAGTTTATATCGATAAACCATATGTTTACTCCGGAAATCTTTTGAAAATGTAATCATTTCAGTAAATAAAAAGCGGCTGGTACCTACGATCGCTTTTGATAAAAATAATAAGATTGCAGGAATCATTTTTGATGGCGACCTTCACGGAAAGATATATCAGTCAAAGGCGTCAAAGCAACTGATTAAAGTTCACATCACTAAAAAATAATTAACAGTGATGTGCTTGTCGTAAATGCACTTGACTTAATAATAAATAATAATATTAATCAATTAACCGTTATCACCAAAAATAAATATTCAGGAATTATTCATTTGCACGATCTTGTGCATGAAGGAATTATTTAATAACAAAAGAATGAAA
>JBDTJI010000009.1:0-40115 GCA_039935935.1 Ginsengibacter sp.
CTACTACGTTTATTGATGCCTTAGAGAAAGCACATAATCTTCTGAAGCTGGAGAATACCACGAGAATTGATATCAAAAGCTCTATTAAATTTTTCTCAATAGCTGCCAGGAAAATTGGTTTTGATAAATACGAAATACAGGATGTGAAAAGAAAACATCTTATACAAATGTTTGAAGTGCTACCCACACTTAAAAAAAGTTGGAGTGCATGGAGCTATAATAATTCCCGTTCTTATTTAATGATGATTTATAGACGGCTCTTGCTCATGGAAGCAGTGGAAAGCAATCCTGTAAAAGACATTCCTAAGCAGCAAGTCACCATAAAAAGAAAGCATGTTCTGACTTTTGAACAGAGGGTAAAAATTAATGAGTATCTGTTTAACAGGGATCATGATTATTGGCGCTTTATAAATATCTTTTTTCATTCCGGATGCCGTCGCACTGAACTTTGCCGATTGAAAGTGGGTGGAGTTGATCTATCCAGCCAGGAATTTACAATTTTGGTAATAAAAGGAAAGCAACCAGTTGAACATTTGAAGGCAATAAAAAATATTGCTATGAAATTCTGGGAGGATCAATTAGAAGGTGCCAAAGGCGAAGATTATGCGTTTAGCAGCACTTTCAAGCCGGGGCGATATAAATTGCAACCTAAAAACATAACAAAAAAATGGAAGCTTTACGTTAAGGATGAGCTGAAAATAGACATTGATTTTTATGCCTTGAAACATCTGAACCTTGATGAAACTTCCAGCCAGCTAAACGCAGAAGCTGCCGCAAAGATGGCCGGTCATACATCCACTGTTATCACCATGAAACATTATCTAATTAATGAAGAGCAGCGGGAATTAGAGAAACTGAAAAAGCTGAATAATAAGTTTGCGTGATCAATTTTTAATTTTCGAACGGATAGTCTTCAATTTCTTTAACTGTAAAATAATGATAGCAACCTTTCATTCCTCTCTCTTCGTCAAAGTGCGATAAATATCGGGGAGATTTTTTTGTTTAGCAATCTATGAATAGAGGCGGAAAGGAAATTTAAAAAATGGTTTGGCCAGATAGTGCTTAAAATTTATAGTTTGGAGTAACAGGCCGGTAATTTTCCGATCGCTGCACTTCTAACCGTCTACATATCTGGCGAATTCTTTCGTATGAAAGATTGTGATCTTTTGCAAGTTCAGCTCTCGTTTTTCCTTTTAGGAAGTTTTTATAAATCTGATTATTGCGTTTTATAATTGCCTTGGTTTGCATATTTCAAGTTTCGTATTTGTCGGGTAAATTTGCGCAGGATCTTATTCATACCAAAGCATAATGTATTGCCCAAAAAATTCTGACAAACCTTCAAAATGGCCTTTGTTGCTATAAAAATTAAAACCAAAAGTTGGGGAATAAATTAACTGGCCATAATAGTAATTGTTGATCATCAAATGCCACTAAGCACCATTTGTCAATTCGCTGAAGTGGCCTTTATAACAAGCTCCTTTATAGTCGAATGATATGATTTGTTGGGACAAAGCTATCAGAATTGAAAGTATGTAAATTAACAGCCAAATGGAACAGATTTACGCCATTCTGTAACAATTTTGGGAATTCTATCTACTATTTCTTTTCCAAATAGAGCTTCATCAATCATACCCATATGTAGCATATCTATTATCCTACACAAATAGGAACGTCCTAACGTCCACCAGGTATAATGGTCATCCACAATAAGATAGTGCTGAACTTTAACTCCCAAGTTTTTTCGAACTTCCTCTAATTCAAGACCATCTTACAGTGACTCATATACGCCATCAGCTACACGACTACCAAAGGTAGTTGTGTAGTAATATTCCTTGATTTCCCAAATCGCATGAGGATTAATAATATTTGGGAAAGCCCCATCAACTCTCCGGGAAAGAGTTCTCACAGGAAATCCGTTTTCTGTAATTGCCGTCAGTTCACTGGGATTATAATCGCACGGCATCCCGTTACAGTTTGACTCGATAAGCATATCAATGGTAATATTAAAAATTTAATTAAAAGAAAAGCAGAATTATATGAAAAACTTGCAGCCGAAAGATCAAAAGGAGATTTAGCGATTGTCACCTTTATAGAAACATCATTGAGACTTTATAAAGAGATTGGTGATATTGAAAATATTAAAAGGCTTGAACATAAATTCAAATCAATTAAAAACGAGGGAGCCTTTCAATCCTTTGGATTTGATCTGCCAAAAGAAGAAGTAGAAAGATTAAATCAATTAGTAAAAGATGAAATAGATCAGAAAGAAGAAAAGGACATCCTGACGAATTTTGTATTTTGTCCGATGTATTTACCGTTAAATTCAATTAGAGAAAACGCCGAAGATTGGAAAAAAAACGCTATATTGTCATTTATGGCAGGGGATAAATATATCAGATAAATTTGGTAATACAATTGCTCGTTATCCTGGTAATTCTGACGATTGGGCTTTTTTGCAGGCATATGATTTTCAATTCCAATTAGGTACCCGAACTTTGGTGTATTTTTTTCTTGAAACTTTTAAAGCAGGAAAAATTACTTCATCCGGGGTAATAAAATTTTTAGAAAACACATGGATAGAACAGGAACTAAACAGAAACTATAATAATCAAAGAGTAAGTGTTAGTCCGATAGAATTAATCAAATCACCAATAAATCTTTTTATAAAGGAATTAAACACATGGAAAGAAAACGCTGGTTATAATCCTGAAATAATTCCAATTACTGACTCTTTAGTCTTAAAAGTTGAAGCTTTATTGCGCTACTTCTGTGATCGGATAGGAATTAATACCTTTAGGTTAAGAGACGATGGACTTGTAATGGAACTTAATCTGGATGAAATACTTGCCGCGTTAGAACATAAAAGTAATAGGGAAACGAATTTTCTGGAAGAGGATAGAAGATTTATAAAATATAATTTGTCAGAGAAAGCAGGAGAGAATTTAAGAAATAAAATTGCAGATGGCCTAATGGATAGCTTTGAATATTCTATTGATAAAACAATCATAGCTTTTACAATTATAATGAGATTAAGTAAATACAAGTTTAAAAACGTTAGTTAATGAATAACATAATTTGCGAATCTGAAGTTGCCTATTTGAGGTCGAATAAGGTGTGGACTTTTAAAACGAGTGAAGACTTGGAATCAATTATAGAGGGAGGATACGCTTCTTTTATTAATGAAATGACTATGATTCTATTTAGCCAGAGATCAATTCAACCTCAAAAAACTACGCCGGCCGAAGAAATAGACTACAATAAATATCATTTCAGTGATGAGTATCTAAAATTTAACCGGGAAGAAATTAATGAAAGATGATCTTACTTTTATAGACAGCAATGTGATAATTTATTTGTTTTCTGGTGACATTCAAAAGAAACAGATTGCCTTATCTTTACTATCCGCCGAGTACATCATTAGTACACAAGTAATCAATGAGAATGTGAATGTTTGCCTTAAAAAATTAAGGTTATCGAAAGTTGAAGCATTTGCACATGGAAACAAATTGCTAACAACTTATCAAATTGCTTCTATTTTGCCCTCTACAATTTCAAAGGCTTTTCAAATTTGTCTAAATTATTCAATTATTTTTTGGGATTCATTAATCATATCAGCAGCACTTTAAAATAACTGTCAAATACTTCTTTCTGAAGACATGCAGGATGGACTGGTTATCGAGACTATACTCACAACTAAGAATCCATTTTAATTGATACCAAAAGTGTTACTTATTATGATTCAAATAGTTAACCAACAAATTCTCTCAATTTCTACTTCACAAAAAATATCGTTGCACCTATTTATTTTTCATCCGCCGGACGCCTACACATACCCGATTTAGGAATATCCAGCAAACACAGGTAAACACTCAACTGGCCACGGTGATGATAAATGTGATTGTAAGCAAAACTTCTGATAGCAACCATTTTTGGTAATTATAAAGTAGATGGTTGTTCCGGCTCAAAACCCATGGGCCTTTAAAAATTTCGTCTGCAAAGTGAGATTTCATCAAACTTTGACCATTTGTTTCCCAATATTTTCACCGGTAAACAATCCAATAAATGCGGAAGGAAGATTTTCAAATCCCTCAACCAGGTTTTCCCTATATTTTAATTTGCCCTCCTGGTACCATCCGGCAAGTTTCTTTTTGGCGTCGCCAAATTCATCTTTAAAATCGAAAACCACAAAGTCTTCCATACGGGCACTTTTTTTAATAAGCGTATGTTGCGGACGCGGGCATTGCGGAGGCACTGCTTCATTATATTCTGCAATCTGGCCACAGATTACCATTCGTGCCTTTTTATTGATGAGCCCAAAAACCGCGTCGAATAATTTACCACCCACGTTGTCAAAAAAAACATCTACTCCATTGGGGCAAGCCAGGCTAAGGGCTTTTACGAGGTCATCGCTTTTCTTATAATTAACACCTTTATCAATACCTAATTCATTTTCGAGGTAATCGATCTTCTCATCAAAGCCTGCAATACCCACTACCCTGCAGCCTTTTATTTTAGCTATTTGTACTGCTACACTGCCTACCCCACCTGCAGCTCCGGAAACCACCACCGTTTCCCCTTTTTGAATCTTTCCTATTCTTTCAAGACCAAAATAAGCAGCGAGACCCGGCACTCCCAAGATGCTGACAGCGGTAGAAACGGGCGCTAAACCGGGATCTACTTTCTCCAGTTTATCTGTATCCATGGCCTGGTATTTTTGCCACGCCAGGCGGCCGTGAACAATATCTTCTTTTATGAATTCTCTTGATTTACTCTCAATGACCCTGGCTACCGATCTGCTGGTAATGGGTTTACCTATTTCAAATTTTTGGCCGGTATTGTCATTCGTGCCTTTGTCCATAAATCCCCTCATGCCGGGATCAACAGATACGTAAATACTTTGAAGCAATACCTGGCCCTCTTTTATTTCAGGCATGCCAATATCTTTTAGTTGAAAGGTGCTTTTCACAGGCACGCCCGCAGGCCTTTCCGCAAGCAGGATGACTTGATTTTTATTTTTAGTTTCCATGTTTCAAGAAGTTTATTGAATATCTTTCTTAATAAAATTATCACCAGCAATGCCTGTGACTTATAAATAAGATATTTCATGTTCTACATGTAATCCTATAAATCACTCAATGGTTTATTAAAATTTTCAGGAACAGAAATTTTATCTTCCAACCCACCTAATATACGTTTAGGTTTTACGTTTTCTTTTTTTTGTTGAGGTAAAAAAGTAATAAGTACATCGGCCTTAGTTTCATTTATAGGTGGTTTTTCAATAAATGTGATTTCACCATGTTCATAAACGCCTTTTATTATAGTAAGCATTATATATCTTTTTTTAAAGATAGCTAAATTTTCATCTGAGCTAAACAGTGTAGTTATCGTGACTTTTATTTACTTGGCCATCCGCCAATTTGCTTTTTAAAAATCAGTTATGCCGAAAACGAAAGAAACGCTGATTTTGTATAGTTGTCTATAGAGGTGACACTTTTTGAAAAGGTGTCACCTCTCTCCAGTTGCAAGTTTATTTTACCGAAGCCAAAGCAAGCACATAATTCATCCTCAATGTTTTACTAATTTTGCAGTTCCAAAAAATAATTCTATCACTTAGCAAATGCCAATATCTCAATCGGATTTAAAAAGTAAAGGATCTAAGACGGAGAGGTATTTGCTAATCGCAGGCATACTGTTTATTGCATTTAATCTAAGGTCCGCACTGGCCAGTGTAGGCCCTTTGATTAGCCATATCAGGAGTTCGACAGGGCTTCCTAATTCGATGTTGGGGCTACTGACAACGTTGCCGTTGATTGCTTTTGCTGTGGTGTCATCGTTCACTTCTTTATTTACGCGCCGGTTTGGCATTGGGGGCACGCTGCTTGGTGCCCTGTTTTTGCTGGCCGTGGGCATTGCTATCCGATCGCTCAACGGAATAGTAACGCTCTACCTGGGTACACTTCTTTTGGGCATTGCCATTGCCTTTGGAAATGTATTATTGCCCAGCCTTGTAAAGTGGAAATTTTCCTCCAGGTCCGGTTTTATCACAAGTCTGTATGTCAGCGTGATGGGTATTGGAGCATCGATCGCATCGGGCATCAGCATTCCATTAGTAGATCGGTTGCATTGGGGATGGAGAGGCTCGCTGGCCATCTGGTCCATTTCCGCGCTGCTCGCTTTTTTTATTTGGCTCCCTCAGCTTAACCGGTTAAAGAATACAGAGCCAAATCACAGTTACCGTAAAGCCATGAAGGCGCTCGGCAAGTCGCCGGTAGCGTGGAAAATTGCCTTATTCATGGGCCTGCAGTCACTGACTGGCTATGTGATACTGGCCTGGCTGCCGGCCATATTGCAAAGCAGAGGTTATAATGACGAATTTTCGGGGTGGATGTTGTCCTTAGCGCAGGTAGCAGGTATGGCTGGTTCATTGGTCATTCCGCTCTGGGCCGGTAAAAAAACGAATCAGCGTAGTATTGTCGCGTTCTTAGCCGTAGTAGAAACGGTTGGAATTTTAGGACTGCTTTTCCCACATGCGGGCTTAGTGGGCGTTTGGGTCTTCCTCATTGGATTCGTAACAGGCGGCACCTTTGGCCTGGCCCTATTGTTTATTGTTTTGCGATCAAAAGACGCCCAGGCTACTACCGAACTATCGGGGATGGCGCAATCCATCGGGTATTTGATAGCCGCCACAGGCCCTATCATTTTTGGAAGCTTGTTTGATATAACCGGCAATTGGAACGATTCTCTTATACTGCTTCTTTTGGTCGCTTTCCTTAAATTGTATACCGGGCTTGGCGCGGCAAAAAACAGGGGGCTATAAATTATAAGACTTTAAAAAAATGAATACAGTAAACAAATTTGGAGATCGGAAGGCGGGTAATCCCACCCGATTTCAGGATTGTTAGTCTATAGGAATAATAACTTTTAATCAATATATGGCACAAGCATAGCTAATGCCCATGGCTAAACGACAAAGCTTCCAGCAGTAAAAGGTTTCAAGCACAAAATCGTAACTCTTTTAATACTTTGAGCCTTCGAAAAAGAGCAGGAGAAATTACGCTTATTCTGACTAAAATGGTATTAGTAAAGATTTAAGCGTTCCACTGAGGCATGCGAATAGATTTATCAAATGGAACAATCCTTTCTCGTAATTTGGTTTTGTTTATAAAATGTCTCGAAATTTCTTGAGTTAATTCACCAAAATTATTTCTATCTATTGAACCGTAATAGAAAATCTTTATAGACTTGCAATTATCATTTTCAAATAACATATTCAACATAGTCCGATCTGACAAACCACATGAATGACCCAAGATATGAATCTGGTAAATGTCTGAAGAAATAAATTTTATTAAATTATGATAGTTAGACGTTCTAAAATAGCCAAATGAATTTATGTAGTTTAAAGCGCCCTTTACTTTTTCATCTTCAATACGTTTATAGTCACTACCAATTTCATCACCAAATCCAAATATTAGAGGATTATGCACATCATAGATGTGGCCATGTATAAAATTAGCCTTGAAATTTTTTCCGGCGTTATAATGCTTTATTGTATCAGTGTAATTAAAATTTAAAATTAAGTGATTATTTGGTATTAAATTTTCAGTAATCAATGGGAGAGCAATATCCTGTTTTAGAATATTTTCTTCCAAGATTGCTTTATATCCTTCTATAAACATAGAATCCTTTAATGAACTAATGTATGTTTCTAATTCACTAGTTAAACATTTCATTGCCATATTTAATGCGTTAACTTTTTCTTGTTTTTGTCTAAAATCTGGGTCTTTAAGGATAACTTTTAATTCTTCGAAAAATTCATTTTCAATATCCACCCATTTACAATCGTGACATTGTGTGAAAATTTTTTCAATAAAACTGTTTTTGAAATGTATAGTAATAGGTTTTGGATACCAATTGAGATAACCTGATTTTTTAAATTCAGGGGCAATAAATGTCGTATGGTTTGTTAGTAATGGTTTGTGGATATAAAATAACCATTCGATATTTGTTTCGTCTTTAATATCTAACTGGCAATTGTTTTGTTGTTTTTCAACGCACATTAACTTATTCTCGTAGATTTTTTCAACTTGAGCCTTTTTACAAACTTTTCTAATATAGTCACATATAAAATCATAATAACTAGTTTTCATTCCGTGAGCTAAATCAAATCCATTTCCGATGATTGTGATCCTGTTCATTTTAAATCACTTTTTTTGGCTTTTAAATTACTAACTTCTTTTTCTATGTCATCTACAATTTCCATAACATTAATAATGCAAAATGAGTTTCTTTAGAAGGCTTAACTTTATTTGTGTACTTATATAAATTTTTTTTACGTTAGATCAAACAGTAAATAAGACATTCGAATAACCATCGCACCCCAATTCCTATTTCCCAAAACATCCCTCCACCTATTTAATTTTCATCCGCCGAAGGTCCATACATACCTGGTACAGGAATATCCAGCAAACGCAGGTAAACACTCAGTTGGCCGCGGTGGTGATAGATGTGATTGTAAGTAAAGCTCCTGATAGCAGCGATTTTTGGTAATTGGTAAACTACCTGGTTATTACTACTCACAGTCCAAATGGCATTAAACAATTCGTCTGATGTTGCAGCAGAGAGCGCCTGCTCTGCTTCATTTAACCTATTGGTGAAAAGCTCCAAAATAGCTTCGGTAGTTTCTTTCTTTTCACTACTCCCTGATGAGGCGAAGTCGTATACATCTGCATTTAGGATTCGGCCAATCCAAATGGGAAGATCTGCTATGTGAGTAGCCAGTTTACCTATCGTCATTGATTTTTCGTGTGGCCCCCAGTCCAATCTTTCGGTGGGTATTCTTTCAATTATTTTTTTGGTGTTGGCGCCTTCATGTTTCAATTCGCCAAGTAGTGCGGTATTAATTGACATATAAATTTTTTGCACAAATTTATAAAGAATATCAGTAAGCATTTAAAATGATTGATTGATATCTGGAAACAAATATTTGAAAAACCTCACCGGGACAGTAATTCTCTCTATAAAGTTTTGTTTTATCGCGGATCGAACCCTAACACCGAAATGGTCCTTATGGTATTTGGGATCTATATTGGCTGTTTAAATTTATTTAAATACAATCTCCCTTATACTCTTAACCGGTTTTGCGCCTTTCTTTTCCAAAATAGCTTGTACCGTATGTAAGCCGGGTAGCTTTGGAACCTGGGATAGAATCGAAATTTCTTTTTTGCCGTATGAGGGTATAGTTATTTGGGTTGATTTGTCAATAATAATTTTCTCATCCTTTAATATTTGCAAATGAACTTCCCCACTCCATCCCGGTTCCAGGTCATTGATGGCTATGACATTAAATTGGTGAGGCTTACCCGTTTCAATTTCATTGCCCCATTCATCCAGCATAATTCCAACAGGAGAAAATGCGTCTGGCATGTATTTTACAAATTCACTCTCGTATTCAAGTTTTGCAGGATCTATGAAGTGATCACTCGTTTGGCCATCACTTCTTGAATACCCTAAAGCTGTAAAATGCAAAACCGCCGCTGCGTTTCTGTGACAACGCCAAAATTCTGTTTCTGCTGCAGTGTACATTGCATACAAATGCCTTCGTTGGGCAGTAGTTGAATTGTCACCTAACAGATTTTTATATAATTTTTCTGTGAGAGTAGTAGGTGTGCCATCCCTGTTAAGCCACAGCCAGCCGTACTCATTAATGATTACCGGGAAAGATCCATTATTCTTATTTTGATTTCCTTCGGGAATCACACTCACTTTGGCAATATCCTTCAATTTAAAATCAGAATTTTGAAAATGATAAGGATGTGATTCATAAATATCATTCGGCGCACGATGGGGCGAATAACTATTATCCCAGGGACGGTTAGAGAGATCCAGGTTTCTTACTTGCCACACGGCTTTGCCTGTTTCATCGGAATTGCCATTATCGCTTACATTTTCGTTACTGCCATCCCAAATTACCACAGAAGGATGGTTCCAGCTTTCATGCATCCATTCTGTATATTCTTTAACTAATTCGTCTGACTTTAATTCTTTGGGCCAAATATTCCAACCTTTACCACCATACCAGATCGGAAACTCATCCTGGATAAGAAATCCTTCTTCATCAGCAATACGATACCATTCTTCGGGAGCCAGACCTATACAATAACGCAGACTATTCCAATGAAATTTTTTAAAGCTCTTATGAAGATTACGAACCCAATTGGAATCCCAGGGTAAATCTTTGCAACTCTCATCTTCAAAAAAACGATATAAGGTAATATTGCTTCCTCTCATGAAATAGGGCTTACCGTTTAAGACTCCTTTTTTTGTTATCGGGTCAAAATGAAATTCCCTTATTCCAAAGCGTGCATTGTATTCATCTGCCTCTGTATTTACTTCCAGGTTATATAAGAAAGGATCTTCCGGGGACCAAAGGTGGCAATTTTTTATAGGCACAGTAACATAAATTAAAGTGTCTTTGCCTGGTGAAGGAAGCTTTATTTCTTTTTTCAATTCACCTGCTATCTTACCGGATTTTACTTCTTTAATATAAAAAGTTAGTTCAGATGTTTTAGCCACACCTGAATTCTGTAAGGCAATTTGCAAGCCCACCTGTTTGTTGAGAATATCAGGAACCGTTTGAACCCGGATAATATTAGGTGTACCGGAAAGTATCAATTTCACATCGTCATAAATACCGGGAATATAATGCTCTTTCTCAAAATCAAAACCGTTTGGTATAGATAAAGGAATCGCATCCCTGGATGAGCCGACCCTTATGACAACTTCATTGGCACCCTCTTTAAGGGCATCTTTAACATTGAAGAAGCCAGGAGTAAAACAGGGGAGATGTTCTCCCAAATCCACTCCGTTTAGAAAAACTTTAGTTCCATACATGGCCTTCGAAACTTTTAAAGTAGCCACTGCCGGAATTGAACCTTTAACGGTGAATGTACGGCGATACCAAAAAGCTTCCCTCAAAGAATCAGACTGAGATATACTACGCCTGTCCTCAACTTTTGGTCCGACATTTTTAAAAGACGGAACAGCCAGGGAAACCAGCCCCGGAACCTGCACGGTGTGATCAAAGTTTTTAGGAATGACATCCCTGGCACCTTCAGCTATCTGCCACTTCCCATTTAAAGAAATGATGTCTCTTTTACCTCCTGTTTTGTTCTGTGCGAATGCAGACAGCATACCAAGAAGCATAAAGAAAACCAATAGCGTAGATTGTTTCACAAAGAGTCGATTTAGATTAAGAATTGATAAATAAATCTTTTTATTGGTGAAAAAAACACGATGATTCTACTCTTACCGGAATTGCTCATAAGGCTACCGCAAGAAAATTTATTGTTCAGGCCAACTAGCCCTTTCATCGCTCTGGTAAAGCCCAATTTTGTCAAATGGGATCTGTTTAAATCCTAATTTCAAAGCCGGAGAATTAGCTGACAATTGATAATTTCCTTGTTTCGGATTTTTTTGATTAACGAATAAGGGGTTGGCTCTTACAAAACTTTTTGACAAGCTGTCCTTTACTGCCGAGTTGGGTGCCACCACATTAACTTTCATTTCCACGTAGGGGCGAGCCTTATCTTCAATCGACGTTCTCCAAAATCCTACGTTTGTGTCCCACGCGCCGCCTTCGCAAACATTATGTGAAATGACATTGCCTTTAGGAGCCTTAGGCTCATCGTTAAGTATATTGATCAATTTCGGATACCTTGTACTATAGGGAGGCTTATTATAAACAGTACCTAAAATAGTTCCCTTATCTTCTGCTTCTTTGATCCATTGTTCAGGATGATCATGCATCCATCCTAATCCCCGTGCATCCACATGCAAGGAAGGAACACAATCAACAAAGATGTTGTTTAAAACATTATTGTCCCTACCTCCACCAATCATCATCGCACGTGTAACCTTATCAAACACATTGCCTATAATATCAACACCTGAAAATGCATCATCAAGGTAAACACCTACACAACCTTTTCCCTCAAAGCCTGATATATCGTGCAGATAATTGTATTGGATTCTATTCCCCCGCATGGTCCAGTTACGGCCTGCATATATGGCGCCTGCATCGTTTGATTCATAGCATACATCAAATACCTCATTGTACTCCATTAAGTGATCATTTCCGCTGAAAAATATACCCATGTGCGGAAGATGGGCAATACGATTATGGCTGGCACGATTACCTACACCATTAAGGGAGATGCCCGGATAATAAACCCGTTTGATCCTGGCGATGTGGTGTATGTTATTGTTATCTGCAAAACATGCAGCGGTTACAAGTGTTTTGCGGTCTCCGGCTGTGATGTTAATGCCTCCGGCACCTACTCCATATATATCACAACCCACCACGCCGTTGCGCATTCCTCCGTGGATGGTCACCGCCTCGTCTCCTGCATTCCTGATAGTACACCCAACCAGTAAAGCATCATTACAATCTTTTATGGTAACCACAGTCTCGCGACAACCTTCCAGTATCATCCCCTGGATGGTGAGAAATGAAACCTTATTGACGCTAATGATATTTTTATTTACGGAAACAAAAGCATGCCCTTCTTTAATATCAGATGGCGGATAAAAATACATTATCTCCTTTTCCCTGTCCACATAGTACTCTCCTGGCTCATCTATTTCCGAAAGAAGATTAAATCCATAAAACCATTGACCTACACGATAACCATAAGTATGGTAGGGAGGTACTACTTCGATCAGCTTTTTTAGCGTGTCAATTTTTGCAATCTTCTGACGCTGTTCACTCCAGTCCCAAAACCAATACCCATCAACCCAAGCGTCTTTTTCATTTTTCCATTTATTGATTCGTTGGTCGTCATAATTGAACTTCCCCACTTTATCCCCCTTGGTTCCTCTTACATCTACCGGGTCTTCATTAAGCAAACCTGTTATTTTCACAAACCCTTTATTGGGATATCGTGATATCCACATCGGCTTGTCATTGAAAAACAATTCTATGCCCTCTCCTCCGGGAGATCCGAAATCGTTGATACCTATCGCGGAGAGGTCTGACTGATAAATTTTCCCACGAGCACCAGGCCTGAATTTTTCCAAAATATGAGCATCAGTCACTACATCCCATTTCGTTAGATTTTTACCACCAGACAGCCGTACTTCTTTACCTTTCTGCCCACGATATATAATGCGTGAAAGAGAGTCTGTTCCACCATCTTTGGCTTCCAGTTCAAATGTCCCCGGTAGTTCATATACACCTTCCTGAATCTCTACTATCACCTCTCCTCCAGGTAGCATGTTGTTTCCTTTCAATACACGGATTGCATTTCTTGCCCTCCCTAACGTTGCAAAGGGGCCATCGGTTTTAGTTTGATTAGGCTGCCTGAAATCTCCTGACCAGGCGTCGTTTCCCATAGTTGAGACGTATAACGTTAAACCAGGTTTCAAAGCAGGATTACCCGGCATGCCCTGTGCAAACCCGCTTATCCCTATAAACGCAATTAACAATGAGCCTGACCGGATTGCGTTTGAAATTATTTGCTTAAAAAAAAGTTTGTTCATACCTGTTATATTGAAAAAATTGCACCTGAATAATTAATTTAAAACTTATCTGAATTAATAATGTTGTATGTTGCTATAGAGGACTCAATTAACGATGATCAAAGCTACAAACGTCTTTTTTTGTTTCGGAATTTTTTTTCAGTGCGATGAAAATGATAATCCGTTCAAAACAATCATTGTTCTGATCCAATTCACAAACAGCCATTGCTTTAAGATCAAGACACAGAAAATCAGAAAAAAATATCATCAGAACATTATGAGGATTCAAAACATATCAATCTTCTCTTTATTAGTTGAGACATTTTTGAATTTAATGTCAGAAGAACAATCGGTTAAAAAAATATACCGATATAATCCTAAAGGAAGTTATGAATACGATAGCAAGACAAAAGAAAAATGGTGAGATTTATGGATATTTTGGTGACATCTAAGTAAAACAGCTAAATAAAATAGAATTGAGGTAAGTTTTTATTTATGTCTGGGAGCTAAAAGGTATAATTCAGGTTCGTCTGTTAACACTTTCAAACCATTAGTTTGTGACTCACTTTGCACTATAACATTTAAGTTATCAAAAGCAAGTGTAATAACTATTCACCAAGCTTTAGATGGATATTATAACGGAAGTTGTTGTTTCGGGTCAGGAGTTATTGCTGTTGGTTCTTTAGAAAGATTTCAAATAAAGTTCCTTTTATAAAAGACAGATTTTACAACTAAAAAGCCCGCAACAAAAGGCTCCTGCATAAGGCGGTGTGAAATGTTCTTTACTTATATTATTGGTATTTCATGATTTTAAACGCTGTGGATTTGAAGGATTGTATTTCCTTCAGTCGGGAAATTTATCTGTTACAGTCATTAGAAGACGCACCGAAAATTTTTTGCTATTCGGTTTGGGATGTTTGAATTAGGCTTATAGAAAACAAATTTCTTATTGACTGATTATAATCAATATATAGCCGCCGTTAGTGTTGGTTATCTAAAGGAACTAAGACTTTACATGCAAATCCACTCGTTTTTTCCTTTTGCATATTCCATTTCGCATGTATCATTTCCAGTCTGCTTTCAATATTTCGGAACCCCATTCCCCTGGAAGTTGAAGGAGTTTTTTGATTAAATCCAATCCCATCATCGGTATAGGTAATCTGCCATATTTTATTTAAGGTATTGAATGTGATTGTGATTAAATTGGCGTTAGCATGTTCGATAGTATTATTAACAAGTTCGGTAATTACTCTGTATAAGCCAAGGCTGATATTAACATCAAGATCAGGCGGAATTTCATTTTCTTCGAAATCGAGTGTAAGCCTTAATGAATCCGTTACATTAACTACTTCTGACAACTCAATCATTGCATCGTAAAACCAAAAGTTACCAATAACGTGCGGTGACAGGTTATGCGAAATCTGCCGTACTTTTTTAATCACAATGTCAATCAGACGCTTTGATTGATTGATGAATTCTTGTTGCATGGTTAATACACCCTGTCTATTTTGCATTTCTATAAGCATTCTTAGCGCCGACAAAATTGCTCCCACTTCATCATGTAAATCATTTCCTATCCTTCTGCGTTCTATTTCCTGTGAACTGATGATTGATTCAAGAAGGTCTTTCTGATGCTTAATCTCCTCAGCAGCTAATTGCTTTTGCTTTTGTAATAATTTATTTTGATTACGAACCTGTAAAAGTACCGCGGCAATCAGGACAATGAGTATAAAAATATTATCGGTCACTAATAGAATTTAGCTAAAAAAATGAAAAACAATTGAAAAAAATGACAACAAATTAATGATTCTTTTTTTCAAAAGGTTCCCAGTTATTTAAAAGAGCTTTTATAACAACGAGATTGCCAAGGGTTACAATATGATTATTGCCATGCCAGTAAGCTAAAGTCGTTTTCATATCACAGGGCCTATTTATGACCACCGGGTACGGGTAAAGGTAACACGAATGCCAATCTGCTAATTATCACCTGAAAGTGAAATTTCACTGGCTGTTTCGTGAGTGTCGCCCCAATCTCCTTTCTATAGAGTGTATGTCAAAAACTCTCAACTGATTTAATGGAACTCAGGAGATAAATGTGCAGGTAGTCACTTCAGCCGTATTACGGTAGGTATTGTATGAGATTAGGGTGATGGGTAAATTGTCATTAAACCAGGTCCTTTCAAGTATCGTAACTTCCAGCACAATAGGCTGGTACTGAAACTGAACCTGGTGCTTAAAACTTGTTACCTTCATATTCACCAATCCCATCGTTCAGGTACCTATTACCATACAATTAACTGATAAACCTACGGGGCTTGAGCTTCCGCTGATAATTAGTATCGCTCTTTGCTTTTTCATAATTATTTTTCACAATGAATCAATAAGCTTCAGACAGCGCGGACAATAATTAAAAACGTTTGGACGCTGCCTAAAACAACTGTCAATTAGGATAGATTATTGCGCCTTCGGGCGCATCTTGTTGCTCGAAGGTTGTTTTAAGATCGCTGGCTTTTATACTGTAGTGCAGCATGACAGCTGTCACCCACGATTTGCCCTCTACATGATTTCTACAAATAAAACTGCTGCAGTAAACAGAACGATCTTTTGTCTTGATGCACTGAAGGTTTGGATATGCCATGGAATTTGTTTTTAAGATGATTAGAAAAATTGATACGTTTTCGGTAACACCTGGTAACATCGCTGCAATAACAGTGATGAATACCTTTAATATTACGGGTGTCAGCAATAAACTGAAACACCCGTAATATCCATTGACTTTGTAGCGTTACCTAAGAAAAGGCTGACGGACCTAGTTTGGTGCATTCAATACATTAACTCCCCATACTTGTATCAGGCCTTTATTTAAGGTAAAGGTGGTTACCAAACGGCCTTGAGAATCCAGTGTAACGTTAGTGGTATGGGTGGCGCTTACACTGCCGGAGAAGAAAGGCCAGATCCCAAAACTTGCCTTTGTTTTAATTTGCTGGTAATCCTCCTGTGAGTAGCTCGCAAAGCTCGTAACTGTAATAGAATAATCCGAAACCAAAAGCAACTGGCTCACATGGCGCGCAAGAGTGCCATTGGGTTGGGCAAAAAAAGAATCCCACGTGCCGGCATTGGCGTTAGGGTCCCAAATAGTGTTATCATTCGGTGCATTATAAGCCCTGCCGAATTCAGCACCGTTGAACCACGCACCACGCTGTACAGCCACTGTGGCGTATTTACCGATATTGCCATCAATGGTGAACTTTTGAGCAGCGGCTTTGGTGTTCAGAGTATTAGAGTCAAATCCTGCACTCCCGCTGAATATATCGAAGAAACCACTCGCAGCAGCAGAAATTTGAGTTTGAGTCAATGAACTCTCCTGTTCTTCAGAGTCATATTTAATCGTCGCGCTTGCTCCACTGTTGATAGCATTCTGCGCGTTTGCAATTACCGGTGTATAGACCCTCAATGAACTTTTATTTCCGGCAGAATCCACAAAATTTTGCATGTTACCGGGATTATTATAAGCGTCTGAGGCCTGGTTCCACTGTGACAAGGACTGCTTTTTGTAGGCGCTGATGGCCTTGGTTGCCAGCTGGGGATCCAAGTAGGCATTGGCAAATTGCCCAAACAATTGTTCCTGGGTAATAGCTTGGCTAGGCGGTGTTTTGAAATAATCATTTCGATAATTAATCCAGTTAACATAATTGTCTCCAAGAAGGGTAGGAAGATCAGAACCTGTTTCCGGCAACAATGCCACCAGCATGTTAGCGTAGGATTGGGAATACTTTCCGACCGCTCCGCTGTCAAATAAACTTGTTGCGGGTGGCACTGCATCGGCCATCAAAAAAAGTCCGCTGCTGTCTGATGTTTGAAGACCTAAAGAACCTTGTGCCAATTTGAAGGTACTTGTGTCTATATTTTTAAAGGCAGACAAAAGATAATTTTGCCATGAAGCATTGAGCTTTTGAACGGTTTGTTGTGTATTAGGGTCCATTTTTAAAAAAATTAAAAAGTTTAGAAAAAATACAGCACTATTTTTTAAGGAAAAGCATGCCGTTTTGTCAAATTATGGCCTACTTTGTTAAGGCTTTTCGGCTTCTGCCTTTTACCATTGAAGCTTCCGTTGGCATATCAAAATAAAAGCTATAAGCGCTCTTTTTGATACATTAAAATACCTGATTTTTAAAACAAGCATTTGTACCTGCATCCACAGGTAGTTTTACTTCTTTAAAAATGACGTAGAAAACCAGTTTTGCTGACAAATTCAATTAAATACTTTTGTCAGTTAGTAAATACACAAAGGATCAACCGGATCAGGGCATTAATACCTTAACGGAAAAGCATACCATGTTTCATTTATCGAACCTCCAAATTTCAGGTCATGCTCAAAAATGTTTATCGCAACATAGGGCGTAGGGCGCGGGGCGCAGGGGTTTACCTGGTAACTCAGGTTAATTTGCGCCTGGTAATTATGATTAATCCCAATATTAGACGTGGAAAGACACTTGAAGAAAAAAAATTATGTGCAATTGCAGCAAAAGTGAGGGATGCATCCCTGGATCTTAAAATTGATCATATATCCGATGCTCCGCCGGATGGCAAATTATACCTCTGTATTGAAATATTATGTAATCCCGCATTAAAGCGTTCTTTTATTACAGCTCGTTTAGATTAAGGAAGCATGTTTATGTCATTTTATACGCTTAAAAGTTTATTTCAAACATTCCATGTCGAATAGCAAATATTACCAGACCTGCAGTGTTTTTGCAACCTGTCTTCATCAGTAAATTATTACGGTGTCCTTCTACCGTACGTATGCTTAAAAATAATTGTGCAGCTATCTCTGAGTTGGTAAGTTCACTGCAAATAAGTCTTAGTATCTCTTTTTCCCTGCCTGTTAATTCAATGGGAATATTATTGACATGACGCAAAGGCAAGTTCTTATACTTCCCTGCACTATGCATGGCTTTCATGGCGTTATAATTAAAATAAAAACCAACTTCTGATGTGGTCATGATTGCTGTTATCAATTCCCGCTGATCACAATTTTTTAGGAGATAAGCACAAGCATCTTCTTCAATCATCCTGTAAATAAATCGTTCCTGCCCATAAATGGAAAGAACAATTATTTTTATGGAAGGAAAATCCTTTTGAAGAAAGTGATTTAATTCCATGCCGATCATATCCGGCAATTTCATATCTAATAATATTATGTCAGGCAAAGGGTCGCTCTGTTTTAATTTCTCCAGCAACTCTTTCCCTGTCTCGGCCTCCATAACAAGTTTAAATCCGGCAACGTTACCTATTAAGGAGATAAGACCTTGCCTGAATAAAAGATGGTCATCAATGATTGCTATGTTTATTGTTTGCATGACTATAATTTTTTTCTTTACATTTTGATTTATATATGAATTTAAAATATTAATACAGATCTTAATCCTAAAGCGACTTAAAGCATTGTTTCATGTGGAATAAAGGACAGAAAACTTATTAATTGTCCACAACATGCAGGTTGATTTTAAAACCTTGTGAAGTACTGAAAAGATATTTCGATATTATTATTTTTTATAACTTGAATTTCCTAATCTTATAAATCTCAAAAAAGCCGTACCAAGTAAGCAGGTTTTAACTGCATTGCCTCCATATTTCTTAATATATCCATTTAAATGAATACAACTGAATATAAAGTGAAAATAGCTATATTAGCTCGTGCTTTGGAAGGGTGGTGCTAAGAAACCGAAATATCCAGGTTAACGTACCTGTAATTAATTGACCTAAAGGTGGTGGGCAATCAAAGGCATTGAAGAAAAATTTCAAATTAATGCAATTGCCACAAACTTATCCTTCAGCATTCCTGTTCCAGTAAGCCCATTAAGAAGTGGTCTTCGCCAAATTTTAACTCAAACGGATAGCAAAGATATTAGTGTGATAGCTATCCTTTTTTTGTGTATCTACAATCGTGATTCCATATACATTCTTATGTTAGGGAATTGCCTATGATCAAAAGGCGAAAATTTACTTCAAAGGCCTGCTTGCTCTTCATTACTTTGGTAAAGCGGGATTTTACCAAATGGTATTCAATTACTAAGTATAGTCAGGTTTGTTATTAGCGGAAAATAGCCAGCACCGATTAGAAACCACTATTGTCCCACAAAAACAAGATTTTTATTAAAAATCTTCTGTAAGCATTGATTTTACTAAATCGGATTAGGCCATATCCAAAGCAGAGTGTAGTCTATCAGGGGGGAAAGAGGTTCATTTCTTGTACTACATTTTTGCTTCTTGATCTTTTTTTATTATGAAGAGCCAGTAATTCTTTTATGCTGATGTAACCTACCAGGTGGATACGCAGCAAGGTAGCGACGTTGCTAAACGATATACGTGATTTATTGCGCTCATGAATAACAATAGCGTTTTGGTTACCCCCACAAAATACTGTAAGGAGAAATTCTGTTTCAATTTTTTAAAAAATAAGTCTATACGCCAGTGATGGCGGTATATTTCGGCACTGGTGGCTGCGTCCGGTTCAAAACTGTTGGTGATAAACTCATACACCCACTCACCTTTTGCATCCCACCATGCTATGCGGCGTAGCTCCAGTATTTGCTCCTTTTTATTTTCATCAGTATAGGTTTGCTGAATAATTTCCTCTTTCAACACTGCATCAGGGGTATTTTTTGTGAGAATGGATTCTGCAACAGTTGTATAAACTGCATTATCTTTTTGACGGGTGATGAAAAAGATACCTTTCTGTGTGAAACGGCCAAAGTACTTGTAGTCGTTGTATCCCTTGTCGAAGGTGAGATAAGAACCTGCAGGTAAATTAATATATTTTAAAAATTGCTGATCATTGTCGGCAGCGGCATTAAAGCGTATAAGCACGGGTATGAGCGAGTTGCCTTCCAGCATCGTATTCTTTTTAATACCACCTTTCTTTTTTCCATCTTTAGGTGTGCGGCCGGATGTTTTTAAAATGGCTTTAAAGAGCGAAAAGACAGTGGAATCAATAATAAATAGCTTGGACAGCACCGCTTGGGGCAAGGTGCTGTCCGACAAATTTAACCTGTAACGGCTACTCAGCCCTTCGTAAATTTTACCAAATATTGAAGATGGCCGGTTTTTATTAGCATCGTGTTCAGGTTGGAGGAGTTAACTTTTAATCGCACCGAGACGAATTGAAATCAATATAATTACATACAGGTCGCGACATGTCCCCACTTTTAATCGCATCGAGAGAATTGAATTGATCTTTTTTAAACCGGCATCGTTAGATTTCAATTCAAAGTTTGAATTAAACCGATTTTATAATAGACCTTAAAAAATATATTATTTTTAAAAATCTTCTTCACCGTTAGCACAACTCTTGTGGAAATCATAAAATATAATCCTTTAAGATACCTTCATCAAATAGTTACCTATAGCATCGTCATATCTATTTTTCCATTCACTGATATTTCCCCAGCTCTCATTATCAATGATTATTTCCCGGGAAGTAACAATCCCTAATTTCGCGAAAGGAATTTTTAATTGTTGTTCAAATTCTTGTGCTTTGTCGGCTTGGATTGTTACCACTACCCTGCCCTGGGCTTCACCAAACCAGAAAGCGTCTTTACGAATGTCTGTTGCCTGCTGTGTTACGTCAAATCCCAAATCATTTAAGAAACTACTTTCCGCAAGATTTACAAAAAGACCTCCCTCAGAAATATCATGGGCGGATAGTATCCTTCTTTTATTAATTAATAGTTCAATCGTTTTATGTAAAAGAAATTCTTCTTCAAGGTCAAAATAAGGAGCCGGTGAATATTCCACACCACCTATTTTATGCAAATATTCAGAACAGCTAAAATCTTCGATATTCTTTCCTAACAGGTAAATTACATCTCCAACATTTTTAAAATTTAAAGTCATTTTATTTTCAATATCCTCAAGTAATCCCACCATTCCAATCACAGGAGTTGGATAAACAGCGCCAGATGGAGATTGATTATAAAAACTCACATTGCCTCCGGTAACCGGAGTTTCAAACTTTAAACAAGCCTTAGACATTCCTTTGATACTCTCTACAAACTGGTAATAAACCTCCGGGTCATAGGGATTTCCAAAATTGAGACAATTAGTAACACCCAGGGGGACGCCTCCGCTACAAACAATGTTCCTGGCAGCCTCGCTTACTGCAATCATGCAGCCGACAAAAGGATCAGAGAACACATAAAGACTATTACAATCTGTTGTCATTGCAAGCGCTTTTGCAGTACCTTTTACTGCCACCACCGCAGCATCGGAAGGTGCATTAGTATTCAAATTGGCTGTTCCAACCATACTATCATATTGCTCATAGATCCATTTTTTTGAAGCGATAGAAGGAAGAGAAATTAATTTTGCAGCAATGCTTTTTATATCTTCTGGAACAGGAATTTGCGAAGGATCAAAAGATTTTACTTTTTCCAAATAAGTGGGTTTCACATATTCTCTTTCATAAACAGGTGCACCACCGCCAAGCACAAGGCTTTCTGCAGGCAATTCTGCTTCAAGTACACCATTCATATAAAAGCTGAGCATATCACCATCTGTTACTTCTCCTATTTGCTCGCATGGAAGATCCCATTTATCAAAAATCTCTATCACTTCCTTTTCACGCCCTTTCTGTACTGTCAGCAGCATTCTTTCCTGGCTTTCACTCAGTAGAAGTTCCCAGGCTTTCATCCCTTTCTGTCGTGTGGGCACATTTTCTAAATATATATTCATGCCTACACCACCCTTTGCGCTTGTTTCAGCCGTAGAACAAATAATGCCTGCAGCGCCCATGTCCTGCATGCCAACCAATGCACCGGTTTCTATTACCTCGAGGCAGGCCTCCAATAATTTTTTTTCCTGAAACGGATCCCCAACCTGAACAGCAGGCAGATCTTCCACGCTATTTTCAGTAATATCTGCAGAAGCAAATGCTGCTCCACCCATACCATCTTTCCCGGTAGCGCTTCCTGCAATGAATACAGGATTTCCTTTACCAAAAGCAGTAGCACTTACTGTCTTGCCAAGATGTACTACTCCTGCGCTCATTGCATTTACCAATGGATTTGTAGAATAACATTTTTCAAAATAGATTTCACCACCAACGGTAGGCACACCGAAACAATTTCCATAATGGCCAATTCCACTTACAATGCCTTTCAGTAAATGTTGTGTTTTTTCATTTTCAATATTTCCGAAACGCAATGAATTTAAGGTAGCAATTGGCCTGGCTCCCATGGTGAAGATATCTCTGTGAATTCCTCCCACACCGGTTGCCGCGCCCTGGAATGGCTCAATTGCAGAAGGATGGTTATGGCTTTCAATTTTAAAAACCACACCCAAACCATCACCAATATCTATCAGCCCGGCATTTTCCTCTCCGGCTTTAACCATTAGCCGGGAACCATCTTTAGGCAAAGTCTTCAGCCATTTGATTGAATTTTTATAACTGCAGTGTTCACTCCACATCACTGAATAAGCACTTAGCTCTGTAAAATTGGGTACGCGTTTGAGGATCTCAACGATTTTTTCAAATTCATCTTTTTTCAACCCTAACTTTTCTGCAGTTTCAAATGTTATCTCCATAATTGTATAAAAAAGGCAAACTTACAATCTCTTAGACTTTTAACAGAGGATTGGATGTGAATATTTAATTAACTTCCCACATTTAAAATAGTACCCGCTTGATCTATCTTTTATTCATTGGCTATTGCTGCCTTTTCTGCTGGCTTATTACCCGCATCCCTTTTTTTACAAATTCCGGATTATCCAACAGGATTCTTATTACCCTATTCCTGGTGAGAATCATTGCATTGATTATAGGTTCTTATTTAAATCTCTATTATTTCCCTGTTTCAGATTCTGTAGCTTTTCATAATATGGGAATTGATGAATTCGATTTACTCTTCCAACACCCACACGAATATTTTGTAAATATTTTTCACTCCGACCCCACCGAGAGTTATTCACGGCTTTTAGACGATTCAGAATCGTATTGGAACAGTTTAAGAACTAATTTACTGGCGAAGATGCTATCCTTTTTTGACTTGTTCAGTTTTAAAAGCTTCCTCATCAATACACTTTTTTTTAACTTCCTGATATTTTTTGGAGTAGTGGCGCTCTACAAAGTTTTTATTAAAATATTCCCTGCATTATCCCTTCAACTCATCATTAGTATCTTTTTATTGCCGTCAGCGCTCTTTTATTCTGCCATGATCCATCGTGACGGTCTTATCTTATTATCCATTTCAATGGTCATTTATCATCTCTATTTTATGATGGATCAGCATAAGTATACATGGACAAAAATAGTCATCATGAGCTCATTTCTCGTTGTCATCTTTTTATTAAGAAATTTTGTTTTCATTTGTTTACTACCAGCTCTCATATCCTGGATAGTCGCTCATAAATTTCACAAAAAAGCGTTCATTTCTTTTGTCTTTGTCTATGCTATTATTTCTATCCTGTTTTTTTCTTCAGGATATATTTCTCCGAGATTCAATCTTCCAAAATATGTGTCATCCCGCCAACTAAGTTTTATTGACGTAGGAAAAGCCGGCGCTTCCACAATTAATATTGACCGTCTTGAACCATCTTTCAAAAGTTTTCTTAAAAATGCACCACAAGCATTTAATCATGCGCTGATGCGTCCATATATTACGGAGATAGCCAGCCTTGAGTATGTGCCATTTGCTATAGAAATTCTGGCAATTGAAATTTTATTTATTCTGTTTCTGTTATATCCTATAAAGAAAAGGATCGTTAACCCTCTCATTTATTTTTGTATTTTTTTCAGCCTCACCATGTTTCTGGTAATAGGATATACCGTACCTATTATAGGAGCTATCGTAAGATACAGAAGCGTCTATTTGATTTTTTTACTTTTGCCCATCATCGGCTATTTGAACTGGAATAACATAACGATCCGAAAGTTTAAATAATTCTACAATACGTGTTATCTCTGCTATTTTTTAACTAAAAATATAATTAAGTTGAAAATAAATTACACTTTTTATAAATTAAGTCGTTTTTTTGCACTTCAAAACAAAAAAAATGCAATCATTACGACTCAATGCCCTCCATGGCCTTTTTTCCGATTCAAATATTATTAGTATTCCTGAATCTAAAAAAATCACCAGTTTTTTTGGTGAAAATGTTTTTGATTTAAAGAAAGCAAGACAATTCTTAAGTGATGAGGCGTATAAAAGCCTTACGTCGTCCATTAAAAATCAAACCAAAATTGACAGAAAGATGGGTGATCAAATTGCGTCGGCTTTAAAATGCTGGGCAGAATCAAGAAATGTAACTCATTATACCCACTGGTTTCAGCCATTAACCGGAGCTACAGCCGAAAAACACGATTCTTTTTTTACATTGAAAGGGGATGGAACCGCAATAGAGGAGTTCGATGGTGCAGCACTGATACAGCAGGAGCCCGATGCCTCTTCTTTCCCAAGTGGTGGCATCAGGGTTACGTTTGAAGCAAGAGGTTATACTGCATGGGATCCCTCATCTCCCCCATTCATAATGGAAATGGGAAATGGAAAAACACTTTGCATTCCCACCATTTTTGTATCCTATACAGGTGAATCATTAGATGCAAAAACTCCTCTATTAAAATCGACTGTGGCTCTTGAAAAAGCGGCCATAGATGTGTGCCAGTATTTTGATAAAAATATTACTTCTGTTAAGCCCACTCTTGGGTGGGAACAGGAATATTTTGTGGTAGATTCAAGCATTGCGAGTGGACGGCCCGATTTGATTGCAAGTGGACGCACCGTTTTCGGACATGCCCCTGCAAAAGGCCAGCAACTCGAAGATCATTATTTTGGGGCAATACCTGAAAGAGTATATTCATTTATGAGAGATTTTGAAGAAGAATCTTACAAATTAGGTATCCCACTTCGCACCAGACATAATGAAGTAGCTCCTTCTCAATTTGAATGTGCTCCTATATTTGAAGACGTAAATATCGCAGTTGATCATAATATTTTGTTGATGGATGTAATGACCCGGGTGGCGAAAAGGCATAATTTAATGGTATTGCTCCATGAGAAGCCTTTTGCAAAAATCAACGGGAGCGGAAAACATAATAACTGGAGTATGGCTACTAATACTGGTGTTAATTTGCTTGCACCAGGAAAGACTCCAAAAACCAATTTGATGTTTCTTGCTTTTTTTGTGAACACTATCAAAGCGGTTCATGATCATGCAGATATATTAAGAGCCTCTATTGCCAGCGCAGGGAATGACCATAGGTTGGGAGCTAATGAAGCGCCGCCTGCGATCATTTCCATATTTATCGGAAAATATTTAACTGATGTGTTAAATGAAGTGGAGAAGCGTGTCGGAGAAAGGTTCGATGAGCAGGATGAGGCGATGTTGAAAATGGATATCCATAAAAGTATTCCTGAACTCATGCTGGACAATACAGACAGGAACCGCACTTCTCCTTTTGCTTTTACCGGAAATAAATTCGAATTCAGAGCTGTAGGCTCATCGGAAAATTGTGCAGGACCAATGACGGTACTTAATACTATTATTGCTGAAACACTTACCCGGTTTAAAACAGATGTAGATGCTATCATTGACAAAGGCGAGAAGAAAGAAATTGCTTTGATGCAAACCATACAGAGATACATTGTTGAGAGTAAAAAAATCTTATTTGAAGGTGATGGATACAGTGCAGCATGGGAAAAAGAAGCAGAAGAAAGAGGATTACCGAATATAAAAACTACTCCCCTGGCTCTTGACGCTTTTGTAACCCAAAAATCAAAGCAACTTTTTGAACGCCACGGAATTTATTCTAAAAAAGAAATAGAAGCAAGGCACGAAATATTACTGGAGAACTATACAAAGAAGATCCAAATAGAAGCAAGGATAATGGGTGATCTGGCAAGTACCTATATTTTACCAGCATCTATCAGATACCAGAATATTTTACTCACAAATATTAAAGGATTAAAAGAGCTGGATTTCGATGAAAGTAACTTTGCAGCGCAAAAACTGATTGCTTCCAAAATTTCCGAACATATCAATGTAATCAATACCCAGGTAAAAGCAATGATCGAAGCAAGGAAAGTGGCCAACGAAATAACTGATTCAAGAGAAAAAGCCATTGCATATTGTGAAGATGTAAAAAAACATTTCGAGGTAATACGGTACCATGTGGACAAGCTGGAACTTTTGGTGGATGATGAATATTGGGAATTACCTAAATACAGGGAATTACTTTTCTTACGCTAATAGTAAAATCTAACGTGTTTGAATTTAATTAACAATGTGGATTTTAAACTTTAGAGGACGTTTAATATCTATTATTGAAATCACTAAAAAATTAAAACATGAAAAAATTATTTATTAGCTTATTAGCAATAGGCTTTTTTGTTTCAACTGGAAATGCCCAGGCACAGAGAGATGTAACTCAATCACAAAAAGTTCAGTCTGATTCTTCCCGTCATTATAAAAGGAGTAAAATGATGAATGATCTGAACCTGACAGCAGATCAGAAATCTCAAATGAAAGAGATCCAGCAGATTGGTAAACAACAAAGAGAGGCCATCAAAGATGATGCATCCCTTACCCCCGATCAGAAAAAAGCAAAAATGAAAGACCTGCAAAAATCTCAATCAGGTAAAGTAAACACTATCCTAACTCCTGATCAGCAAGCTAAAAGAAAGGCCAATATGGAAAAGATGAAATCAAATGGCAAAATGCATGGCGGAAGAGGTCATTATCGCGGAAACGAAAATTCCAACGCATCACATGGTCCATCGCACTCATAATGAAATTCCCTTTGAAAATTAATACAGGCCATCGTTTCCGATGGCCTGTATCTTTTATAAACGTTCATCAAAATTTTATACCGACACGCTGTCCTTTGAGACCACTTCATTTCTAAACACAACTGTACCATCAAACACATCAACCAAAACAGGTTTTGTTTTATCTATTGTGTCGCTCAACAACTTTTTACTTAACTGATTTACGATTTGTTTTTGAATCAATCTCTTCAAGGGTCTGGCTCCAAACTGCGGGTCAAAACCATTTTCAGAAAGATAATCTAATGCGTAATCAGTGAATTCAAGCACAACACCACTTTTTGCTAACTGACTTTTCAAGTCTGTAAGTTGGATCTTGATAATTTCTCTGATATCTTTCAGCAGCAAAGGTTGGAACATAATTACCTCGTCAATTCTATTCAAAAATTCGGGGCGTATCGTTTGTTTTAAAAGCTCTAACACCTCGCGTTTGGTGTTGCCGACTACCTCTTCTTTATTCTTTTCAGTTACATTTTCAAAATTAGCCTGGATGATATGGCTTCCCATATTGCTGGTCATAATAATAATAGTATTCTTAAAGTTCACAACACGGCCTTTATTATCGGTTAACCTTCCATCATCCAATACCTGTAATAAAATATTGAAAACATCGGGATGTGCTTTTTCAATTTCGTCCAACAAGATCACACTGTACGGTTTACGTCTAACTGCTTCCGTTAGCTGTCCTCCTTCATCATAACCCACATATCCCGGAGGTGCACCTACTAATCTGCTTACAGAATGTTTTTCCTGGTATTCGCTCATGTCAATTCGCGTCATCATACTATCATCATCAAACAAATAATCAGCAAGTGCTTTGGCCAATTCTGTTTTACCAACACCCGTGGTACCGAGGAATATAAATGAGCCAATTGGTTTTCGTGGATCATGAAGCCCTGCGCTGCTTCTACGTACCGCATCTGCTACTGCCTCAATAGCTTCGTCCTGGCCTACTACACGTTTATGCAATTCATCCTCAAGATTCAAAAGCTTTTCTCTTTCGCTTTGCAGCATTTTATTTACAGGAATTCCGGTTGCTTTGGCAACACTTTCAGCAATATCTTCTGCATCTACTTCTTCTTTTAATAATCTCTTTTCACTTATCTCATCCAGTTGTAAAGTATATTCTGCAATCAGTTTTTCCTGGCTCTGCAATTTGCCATATCGAATTTCAGCCACCTTACCATAATCACCTTCCCGCTCGGCTTTTTCAGCAGCCATCTTTAAATTTTCCATTTCAGCCTTTGCATTCTGCACTTTTTCTACCAGTTCTTTTTCCTGCTGCCATTTTGCTTTAAAAGTATCGCGCTCTACTGAAAGATTAGAAATCTCAGTATTCAATTCCTTTAATTTCGCTTCATCTTTTTCTCTTTTGATAGCTTCTCTTTCAATTTCTAATTGGCGAATCTGGCGCTCGAGGTTATCCAAACCTTCTGGCATTGAATTCATCTCAAGCCTAAGCTTGGCGGCGCTTTCATCAATAAGATCAATTGCTTTATCAGGTAAAAATCGATCAGTAATGTAACGATGCGACAATTCAACAGCGGCGATAATCGCTTCATCTTTTATCCGCACATGGTGATGCGTTTCATACCGATCTTTTAAACCTCTTAAAATAGATATAGCATCGTCTACATTAGGCTCATTTACCATTATTTTTTGGAATCTCCTCTCCAGTGCCTTATCTTTTTCAAAAAACTTCTGATATTCATTAAGTGTGGTAGCACCAATCGCTCTTAATTCGCCACGGGCCAATGCCGGTTTTAAAATGTTGGCCGCATCCATAGCTCCATCACCACCACCTGCTCCTACTAAAGTATGTATCTCATCAATAAACATAACAATTTCACCATCACTATCAGCTACTTCTTTGATGACCGATTTTAATCTTTCTTCAAACTCTCCTTTATATTTTGCTCCTGCTATTAATAGCCCCATATCCAATGCAAAGATCGTTTTGGATTTCAAGTTTTCTGGTACATCTCCACTAATGATTCTATTAGCCAATCCTTCGACAATAGCCGTTTTACCCACGCCTGGTTCGCCTACAAGGATCGGGTTGTTTTTTGTTCTACGCGATAAAATGTGCAAGGTTCTCCTTATCTCCTCATCGCGGCCGATAACAGGGTCCAATTTATTACTTCTGGCTAACTCATTCAGGTTCTTAGCATATTTATTTAGCGCATTAAATTGAGTTTCTGAAGTCTGAGAAGAAACCGTAGAACCCTTTTTCAAATCTTTGATGGCGACAATCAGATCTTTTTCTGTTAATCCGGCATCTTTCAAAATCTTTGCTGCATTATCATTTCCCTGGAGGATAGCGAGTAACAAATGCTCCACACTAACAAATTCGTCACCAAATGTTTTTAGGGTTGCCGCCGCCCGTAGCAAAACATTATTAAAATCGCGGCTTAGAACTTGTGCGGGCTCGCCGGATCCTACCTTAGGAAGCTTTTTTATGCTTTCGTCAACTTTGCCTTCTACAAAATTTACGTTGATATTGTTTTTCTTCAAAAGAAAATCGACAGGGCTATCTTCATCAGTAAGCAACGCCTTTAATAAATGCTCTACCTCTATATTTGGGTTCCTGTCATTAAAGGCTAGTTGTTGCGCCTTTTGAAAGATCTCCTGCGATTTTATAGTTAAATTACCTGGATTCATATATATTATTATTTTTATAAAGTTTAAACTCTTAACACAAATATTAATCCAACTATGAAAATCGAAATTATGTCGCATTGCATCTCTTACTCCTGCCTGGAATGCAGTCTGACATCTATTTTCATGCTATAATTACAGCCTGTAACGTTTCTGTTTTTGCTCAATATCAACCAAATAAGGAAGAGAACAAAAATATAATGAATTGTAAAGATTGCAAATGACGAAATAACTCCTATTTCATAAACGGAAATCAGTGCTACCCAATATTGAATATCAATTCGCAAGAGGCGATAATACCCCCGGCAAAGAAATTACCTTTGCATTTCAAGATGACGGTACTAGAAAACCATACTGAATTTATAAAAACGACTGCTCAATCTTTGGGTTTTGATTACTGCGGAATCGCGAAAGCAACTAAAATGGATGAGGAAGCAAGACGTTTGGAATCATGGCTCAACAATGGTTTTAACGGAAAAATGAACTACATGGAAAACTATTTTGATCTTAGGACCGATCCAACCAAACTCGTTCCGGGTGCAAAATCCGTAATCACTTTATTGCTAAACTATTTCCCTTCGCAGGAGCAAAATAGCGATGCGCCACAAATTTCCAAGTACGCTTATGGAAACGATTATCACGAAGTGATAAGGAGCAAATTGAAAACCTTTTTGCAACTAATTAGAGAAAATATCGGCGAAGTAAATGGACGTGGATTTACAGATAGTGCGCCTGTATTGGAAAGAAGTTGGGCGCAAAGAAGCGGATTGGGTTGGGTAGGAAAAAACGGAAACTTGATTACAAAAGATAATGGATCATTTTTTTTTATCGCCACACTTATCACCGACCTTGACTTGGAAGCCGATAATCCTTTCATCAAAGATTACTGTGGCACTTGCACCAAATGTATTGACAACTGTCCTACTGAGGCGATACTTCCTGACAAAGTAATTGACGGAAGCAAGTGTATCTCTTATTTCACTATTGAGCTAAAAGATATGCTAATCCCTGGTGAGATGAAAGATAAGTTTGAAAATAAACTATTTGGCTGTGATATATGCCAGGATGTGTGCCCGTGGAATCGATTTTCTACCCCAAATGATACGATTGAATTTACACCACTAAATGAGATCTTAAATTTCAGTAAAAATGATTGGGAAGAATTGACCGAAGAAAGCTTTAAAATTATCTTTAAAAAATCTCCTTTGAAACGTTCTAAGTATGAAGGGATAAAAAGGAATCTGAAATTTTTGGATTGAGCATTTATTAAATACAACATATCCCGCTACAATATCAAACCCGCCTTCACCGTCAGTCTTCCAAACCTCAGATCGTATGGGCTATAATCTACATAACAACGACCTGCATAAGGGCAGATATTCACTCCTGTCTCGTTTTTTATTCTTTTATAACTATAGCCTAAGCTGAATAGTAATGATGATTTTTTATACAAAGGAAAGTAAAAGCCAATCCCGGCATCGGTGTAAATGCCCTCCTGTGAAATGATATTCATTATAATAATAACTTCTTTCCCGGGCTTATTTTTCATGGCAAAACTATATCCGAAATCTCCATAAAAAACCCTTTGTTTTTCCTCACCAAAATTCCATCTCCCATCTAAAAATAATGGAAGTGTTCTGTATCGATATTTATCATCGCCGATTCCCACTCCCAAAGAAAAGTTTGAACACTCAATCCCAATTTACGGTTGGAAAGGCTGTAGCAATTTTACTTTCCCCACCGAGTATTGCAAACTGATTTATAGATTGGAATTTGATTTTATTTTTTTGCGCAGATATAGTGAAGTGGTTATAAAAATAAGCAAGTTAAAAATTAGATTAATTTTCATTTGTAGGATTATAAGGATTCAATAGAAGTTATAGTAATTCCATTAAAGCAATCTCCTGGCAACCATCATCTACATATCCACAAGAAGAAATTAAACCATTGTTTTTTGCATTAAAATATGTTTTGCCATTACTTCTTTTTTTCAGCCAATTGTTGCGGGCTCTTTCATAAACTACATCCAGTGTTACGGCCTCAGCCGCAGAATTAAATTTAATTGATATTTATAGATGCCTATACAACCTGGAGTATCCCTTGTCGGCAAATGATAGAAAACATTTTTCCGCAAGCAGAGGTAGGCGATTTTTTTAATAAAAATTTCATCAATGTTGCCGTGCAAGTGAATGTAACCAAGAAAGATAACACGTATGTAAAAAGCTGGTATAATGATGCCAAAACGATTGCTGATGATTATAAAATTGATGCTTATCCAACCTATCTATTCCTCAATCCGGATGGCGATCTGGTTCATATTATAAAGGGGGCGAGTGATAATGCTAATGATTTTATAGCAAAAGCTAAAGAAGCGCTTGACCCTAAGACCCAATTTTTAATCTAAAAAATGAATAACAGAAAGGCAAAAGAGATTCAATTTTTTTGCTCTCAATAGTCAATGCTGCTAAAAATGCAAATGATGATTCCTTACGTGTTTTTATAAATACTTATTTAAAAACACAAACCAATTTACTTACACAGTGAAATATTAATTTTATTGCCAGAGGCACCAGGAACATAAGCGATATTGGCTTTCGGATTTTTTTGAACCACCCAAAAGAAGTAGATGCAGTTATCGGCAAGGCTTAACGGATAAAAATTGTAAGCAAAATAGTATTTAATGAACAGATATACTCTTTATTATGCTATGACGCCGGAATAAAATATACCGGGACTATGACTCTATATCGTACAGATTCGCTAAAAAAGGATGTTGACTGGCCTGAAATTGAAAATACAATCGAGTTGAATTATAAAGGGGATATAAGTAAACAAATCATTTTGTATGCTCAACTTCAATATTATCAATGGCTCAAAGATTGGAGTAGTTTTAATGATTGCTTATTGAATCATACATCAAATGGAAATGAAACAGATCCTGATTTTATAAACACTTACGCCTGGAATTTTGCTACCTATTGTCATGATAAAAAATATCTTAACGATGCCGCAAAATGGGCTGCGATTTTAATAAAAGACGAAAAACATCCCTACTATTTTAAGACTTATAGCCGGTTGTTTTATAAAGCAGGAGAAAAAGATTTAGCAATAAAGTATATGGAAAAATGTGCTTCACTTTTAAACACCACTAATAAACCAATAAATGAAACGATAGAAAAAATGAGGAAGGGAGAGAAAATTGAATAATAGTATTTTACAGTTTTGGCTTCGCAATAAGACTAAGTTTTAAAGTGGATGATAATCCAATAAATAAATAGAGGAAAATAGCTATTCCTGCATAATATCTTTTTATGAAAAGGTAAAGTATTATTCAACAGTTTAGAAGAAAATCGGAATGAATTATTATCTATTATATAAAAGATGATTGTGTAAAATAAGCGAGTTATTATTTCAGAAGTAAAAAGAATTTTAATATTCGTCTTATTCACATTCAAAAAATGATTCGATTAAAAAGTTTGAGCAATTGAAAAAGGATTTATTATTGCAAAAATCAATTATACTCCATCTTTATAATGTGAATACAACAAATGAAACTCTGGCAAAAAAATACTGATTCATTAAAGGAAGTGGAAATCTTTACCGTAGGCAAAGACCGTGAACTGGATATGTTCCTCGCCCCGTTTGATGTCCTGGGATCGTTGGCACATATTAAAATGCTGAACAAAGTGGGTTTGCTTACCAATGATGAATTAAGTGAATTGGAAATTGCATTAAAAGATATTTATAAAGATATTGCTGACGGAAATTTTTCATTAGAAGAAGGTGTGGAAGATATTCATTCACAGGTAGAATTTATCCTTACCAAAAATCTGGGCGAATCAGGGAAAAAAATTCATTCCGCACGCTCAAGGAACGATCAAATCATTCTTGACCTGAAACTTTTTTTAAGAAAGGAGATCGAAGAAATCGTTCATATAGTAAGTGGATTCTTCGATCTTTTACAAGTACAAAGTGAAAAGTATAAAGATTACCTATTGCCCGGATACACGCACTTTCAGTTGGCAATGCCTTCTTCATTCGGCTTATGGTTTGGCGCATATGCCGAGAGCCTGGTGGACGATATGATCACGTTGTATGGTGCCTGGGAGATCACGAATAAAAATCCTCTTGGTTCAGCCGCTGGTTTTGGATCATCCTTTCCTATTGACAGAAAATTGACTACACAATTACTGGGTTTTGAAGATCTTAATTATAATGTAGTATATGCACAAATGAGCCGTGGAAAGACAGAAAGAATTTTATCGCAGGCGCTTGCTAATATAGCGGCTACACTTTCCAGGATGAGCACGGATGCGTGCATTTACCTGAACCAGAATTTTAGTTTCATTTCTTTCCCTGCGGAGCTGACTACCGGGAGCAGCATTATGCCGCACAAAAAAAATCCTGATGTTTTTGAATTGATACGCGGCCATTGCAATCGCATCCAGGCGCTTCCTAACGAGATTACGTTAATGACTTCCAACCTGCCTTCAGGCTATCACCGCGATTTTCAATTATTAAAGGAACATCTTTTCCCCGCAATAAAAAATATAAAAGACTGCCTGAGGATGGCTACGTTGATGTTTGAAAATATTGAGATAAAAAAAAATATCCTTGCTGATGAAAAATATAAATATTTATTCACGGTAGAAGAAATGAATAAATTGGTTTTGCAAGGAATTCCTCTCAGGGATGCTTATAAGCAAATAGGAAATGATGTGGACAATGGTTTATTTAAAACTGACATGAAAGTGAGTCATTCCCATACCGGTTCAATAGGTAATCTTCAAAACGGGCAAATCAACGGTATGATGGAAAAAGTGATTAGCCGGTTTAACTTTCAGGCGGTTAATGATGCTTTACAGCAATTATTACAGTAAATTGCCGACTTCGTTTAGTATTAGAGATTTAGTAACTCAATATTGAAAAGAAGCGTAAAATGGCAGCATCAATTAAGAAAAAAATTGCACTATTTGGCTCTACCGGATCAATTGGCACACAGGCTTTAGAAGTGATCAATTCATATCCTGATCTGTTTGAAGTAGAAATATTGACGGCTCAAACCAACGATAAACTGCTCGTTGAACAGGCGCTCAAATACAATCCTAATGCAGTAGTAATCGGCGATGAGAATAAATATGAAATCGTAAAATCCGCTCTCGCTTCCACAGAAGTCAAAGTATTTGCAGGAGAAACTGCATTAGAAGAAGTAGCAGATTTTGACACTTATGATATGATGCTTGCAGCCATCGTAGGTTTTGCCGGTTTAAAACCTACGTTGAGAGCCATAGAGAACGGGAAAGCTATCGCATTAGCCAACAAAGAAACTTTAGTAGTGGCCGGAGATATTGTCATGCAATTAGCGCTATCAAAAAGAGTTCCTATTATTCCTGTAGATAGCGAACATTCCGCTATCTTTCAGTGCCTGGTTGGCGAAACAAGAAACAAAATTGAGAAGGTTATTTTAACAGCAAGTGGCGGCCCTTTTTTGGGCAAGAAGCCCAATTTCCTGGTTAACGTGAAAAGGCATCACGCGCTTCAGCATCCCAACTGGAATATGGGTGCAAAAATTACTGTTGACTCTGCAACTCTTATGAATAAAGGACTTGAAATGATAGAGGCCAAATGGCTTTTCAATCTTCATCCCGACCAGATAGAAGTAATTATTCATCCCCAAAGTATCGTTCACAGTATGGTGCAATTTGAAGATGGAAGTATCAAAGCTCAAATGGGATTGCCTGATATGAAGCTTCCCATACAATATGCACTCACTTTTCCTCAAAGAGTTCAAAATATAAATCCCAGGATCAATTTTAGAAGAATGGATACTCTCAATTTTGAAGAACCGGACATTAAAACGTTCCGGAATCTGAGCCTTGCTACGATCGCACTAAAAAAGGGGGGAAATCTACCCTGTATTTTAAACGCAGCCAACGAAATTGCAGTATGGGCCTTTTTAAATAATCGTATTGGATTTTTGGATATTACGGCGGTTGTTGAAAAAGCCATGGAGAAAATTAGTTATATAGAAAAGCCAAATCTTACAGATTATTTTGAAAGCGACGGTGAGGCTCGTAATTTCGCGGCTTCTTTGGTAAAAATGTAATCTATCTGGCACCCTGGCTTAGCCGGGAGAATAGGAAAGTATCACATTCATTTGAACACTAAAAAAACAAATGTCCGCCATTGGCGGATTGCGGTATAAATATGACACTATTAGCAATCAATTGGCCCGCCGTAGGTTTGCAAGCCGGGTATCTTGTGTTTTCGCTTTCTATTTTGGTAATCATTCACGAATTCGGACATTATATAACTGCAAAATGGTTTAAGTGCAGAGTAGAAAAATTCTATCTATTCTTCGATCCATGGTTTTCTATATTTAAAAAGAAAATAGGCGAAACAGAATATGGAGTTGGATGGCTTCCTTTAGGAGGATATGTGAAAATAGCAGGCATGGTGGATGAAAGTATGGATAAGGAACAAATGAAGCAGCCGCCACAACCCTGGGAATTCAGGAGTAAACCTGCATGGCAGCGGTTGATCATTATGCTGGCCGGTGTTACCATGAACGTATTGCTTGCATTTTTTATTTATGCCATGATCCTCTACACCTGGGGTGAAACAAGGCTACCGGTGCAAAATGCAAAATATGGAATATGGGTTACCGATAGTTTAATGAAAAATATAGGCCTTCAAAACGGTGATAAAATAAAGGCTGTAAACGGAGAGCCTGTAAACTATTTCAATGAAATACCTGCCAAAATTTTATTGGGGAAACAGATTACCGTGGAGAGAGATGGCAAACAGGAAACGATCACTATTCCTGTGAATATGATTGAACAATTGGTGGAGAAAAAAGGCAAGCGCACTTCACTGATACAACCCAGGATGCCGGTAATCATCGGCGGGTTCCCTGGTTCAGATAATGAAGTTCCATCTGGAACGAGCGTGAATGTTGGTAGTGGCGTTCGGCGCCCTGGTTCAGACAAGGGAGTTTCATCAGCATCAAATATAAAAACAGGTGCCATTAATGATTCTTCCAATCACAACAGAACACGACTAAAGGTCTATGATAAAATAGTAGCTGTGGATTCTACACCAGTTGGCTATTTCGATGAAATGGCCCCGCTGCTTCAGCAAAAAAAAGGTGATAGTGTTACCCTTACAATAATTAGAAACGAGCAGCCTGTTGAAACAAAAGTATTAGTGGATACTGCGGGCACTATTGGTTTTTACCTTATCAATGATGCACAGGCAGATAGCCTTGGAGTTTTAAAATTAGAAACTAAAAGCTATGGCTTTCTGGAATCTTTCCCTGCTGGTGTAAGAGAAACCGGCAAGCAACTGGATTTTTATATTCAGCAGTTTAAGTTGATCTTAAATCCTGAAACAGGCGCTTACAAAGGTCTTGGCGGATTTAAAACGATGGCTTCTATCTTTCCCAGCACAGGATGGAATTGGGAAGCGTTTTGGAAAATTACCGCATTCTTCTCTATCATACTTGCCTTTATGAACCTACTGCCCATACCGGCTTTGGATGGTGGCCACGTGGTATTTACCCTTGCAGAAATGATTACCGGCCGTAAGCCAAGCGATAAGTTCTTAGAATATGCACAAATTGCCGGGATGATCATTTTATTTGCTTTACTGATTTTTGCAAACGGAAATGATTGGTTTGGATGGGGAAAGGGGCATTGATTAGCGATAAGCAATCAGCAATAAGTATAGCTCGGCATCCTAGGTCAGACAGCGCGTAAGAATAATAAGCAACAGGCAATGGGCGACATGCAATAAGCAGCTTCTATCTTGTTTGCTATTTCTTTAATGAAGAACTTGCAATTTTCTTTTTTATCAGGGAACAATTGCCGATTTACAAGCGGCGTCTGATTTTATATTTACCAAATGAATTTTGTTTATTGCCAATGAAGCAGTTTCATTGCTTTTTATTACAAAATAATTATTTACCTATAGTGCGTTTGAAAACCATGAGTTAATCACCGTGATTGGTAGAAAGAGTTTTGTGCAAAATCATAAAGCAGGAGAAATGAAAGATTAGTTTTATTCGGTAATTTTAAAGATTATAACTTTCTATTCTAAATTATGAAACTAAAAAGTTTACATATTGGTTCTTACAGGCATTTGCAAAATATAAATTTTGATTTTACCTGTCCGAAAAGGCATCCAAAGTCCGGACAGCCTTTAGAAAAGATTTGTATTATCGGACAAAGTGCAACAGGAAAGACGAGTGTTTTGGAATTGATAAAAGAATGTGGACATAAATTAGACTCTGCCAGATTACTTGATGAAAATAACTATTTGGACTCTTATCATTTAATTTTTAAAGGTCACATAGAGTTTTTAATAGGAAATAAATCATTATTAATAAAAGAAGATAAAATAATAAATGATGGTAGAGAATTACACCACATTACAAACGGTGGAGGTGCAGTAACTGAGTTTATTGAAAAAGGGTTGAGATTACTATACTTTAGTACTGACGTTATTTCTAAAGAAGTATTAAATATATTTAGCCAGAACCCTATAAATATTCTTAATGAAATATCTATAGAAAAATTTTCAAGATTTGAATACGGCCCGGATAATTTTAATTATATACTTGAATTCAGTGAAAACGTAAACAAAGTAATATGGTTTGGCCTATTATACAAAATCCTTGACTACAGAAAAAAATTTACGCAAATGGCCTCCGAATTAATTAATAAGGGAGCCATAGGGGATATTAATAAACTCAATAAACAATATAGTAATTGGTCAGAGACTAATCCAAATCCCTTGATCCCATTTGCAGAAATATTTAATCCGTTATTAAATAAATTAAATCTTGAAATTGATTTAGTGAATACCGAATTCACTATTCCCATTAATTCAAAGATTAAGAAGGAAGTTATACCTGTTTCGGGTCTAAGTACAGGTACCAAAGGTTTATTACTTTCCATGTTTCCATTGTATGAATTGGATACTAAAGAAGCTATTGTACTGATTGATGAACCAGAGAGATCTTTGTTTCCTGATATCCAGATTGATTTAATGCAACACTATCAAAACCTGGCACCGGAAGCACAAATTGTTGTTGCTACACATTCTCCTTTTATTGCCGTGTCCTTTGATCCGGAAGAAAGATTCATTTTATATTTTGATAATAAAGGTGAAGTTGCTGTTCGCAGAGGAGAATCGCCAAAAGGAGATGATCCAAATGATATGCTTCGTAATGATTTTAACGTGGATTATTACAATGAGTTTGGAAAACAAGCTTATCAAAAATACCTCAGTCTCAAAATGAAGGCAAAACAGGAAACAGAGCCCACAAAGAAAAAAGAACTTATTATTGAACTGGCTGCTTTAGGCGATAAATACAATTTTTAATGAGAAGAGCTTTTAAGTATCCTGATTCAGAAATTGTTCGGGACCAGCTAAAATATAAATCAACTAACTCTTCAAATAATAAAAAAATTGCCCAAATATTATTGAAAGAACAAAAGAAATTTTGCGCTTACACGGATGAATTTATAAACCGCACCGATTCTCCAGACATTGAGCACTTTGATCCTACGCTTAAAACTACGGTCGATGACAATTATAACAATTGGTTTCTAGTGAAACATCAATGGAATCAGGAAAAAAGTTATAAATGGAAAAATTACCAACCCATTCTTCATCCAACTGCTGAGGATTTTGAAGAAAGGATTATTTATTTGGACGGCGATTACCTTTCCAAATCTACCGAAGATATTGAGGCGCAAAATCTGATCAGTCTATTAAAATTAGACGATGCTAGTCTTGCCGACAAAAGAAAACGATACATTAAAAGAAAACAGGAAGAAATAAAGATTTTTGGAGAGGATAATAAAACATTTTTTTCGGCTTTATTAAATGAGGATGTCGTTGGTGTTTCCTACCCGAGAGCAATAAAGGAAGAATTTGGGGTTGATATTTTGGCAATGTTGATATAGATTTTGAACTATTTTATTACATAAATAATAAAAACTTCATCATCAACTAGCTTCTATCCAAATTACATTGACAATCAATTTTCCATTTCATCCTTGATCTCACTGGAAATTTTTACTAATATTTTATCAATCCGTTGTCCATCCATAT
>JBDTJI010000010.1:0-11233 GCA_039935935.1 Ginsengibacter sp.
TTAATACAGCCATCGCTTCGCAAACGGGTAGTTATGCAGGGTATGCTTTTGCTATACCTGTAAACCTGGCAAAAAAGATTCTGGATGACTTACAAAAATATGGTTCGGTAAAACGGGGAATTTTAGGGGTGTCCTTTCCTTCGCCTGCTGCACAGGATCAATTTTTAAAGCAGAAGGGTATTAATCCCGCTTCAGTAGCCGGTGTTTTTATAACTGGTGTTCAAGCGGGTAGTGCAGCAGCAGCAGCAGGATTAATAGAAGGTGATATTATTCAAACTATCGACGGCGTTCAATTAGAATCCTCATCAGAATTTTCAGAAAGGATTGCAAGGCACAAACCGGGTGATGTGGTGCAATTAACGTATTTACGCAATGGTAATCCGGCTACAGCATCGGTTACTTTAAAAGCTGAAGAACCACCAAAAACTACAGCAGGAAATACCGGGTCTCTTGAAGAAATATATAAAAGACTGGGTGCCACTTTTGCTCCACTTACAAGTTCTCTTCAACAACGTTTTAATCTGAACTCAGGTGTGGTGGTAACAGACGTTTTGAAGGGTGGCTTTTTTGATCAGGTGGGTATCCCAAGGGGAACGATCATTGCCTTTATCAATGGGAAACCGATTAACAACCCCAAGGACATTGATGTTGCCTTATTGTCCGCGCAAAGAGGCATCATTCAAATTCTTGCCATTGCACCGGATGGCTCAAGAGTGGTTTTTAATTTTTCTTTAGGAACGTAAAAGCATGATTTAGCTACTTAGATGGGAACCAAAAGACCTCAAATTCCATCCTGGTAGTAATTGAGCCGGTTTTATTTTTGCTGAAAGTATTGCAGTGTTCGCTGTAATCTTCAGGACTATTTTTTTTTGTAACCTTAAAAACACCAGGGGTGGCCTTTTTTAGTTCACCTAAAGGACGGACAGCGTTCTTCCCCAATACCCTCTGCTCCATTTCCCCCATCATCATTTGCCCTTGCCAAAAAATCCATTTTCTCTATGTTGACACAAGAATGAGGAGTAGAAAAATGTGATCCAGGGATCGACATAGAATATATTAGTCGTAAAATTGGGTACGAAATAAATTTTATGTGGCAAAATAAACACATTTGAGATATGGTTCAATTGTTCAAATATGCAGCATCGGCATGGATATAAAAAAACGCATGATTATTCCATCAAGAGACAAGAGGACCAAAAGAAAAATTCATCAGGCGCTGAATGCCAATAGATGATTTAGTTATTATGAACAGCGTTTTGTAAATAATTAAATGGTGAATTATCAATTTCAATAAACAATAATCAAAATCAATGGAATTAGGACTTGTCACTTTCGCAGACATGCGGGCGGAAACATTACCGGGACGGGGGATCCATGCACATTAACGCATCAAAGATTTGATGTAAGAAATTCAATTGGCGGATCAATTAGGATTAGATGTTTTTGGTATTGGCGAGCATCATCGGCCCGATTATGCAGTATCATCACCAGCGATTATTTTGGCGGCTGCGGCAATGGTGACCAAGAAAATAAAGCTTGCAAGCGCAGTAACCGTACTGAGTTCGGACGATCCGGTGCGTATATTTCAGAACTTTTCGGAAATAGATCATTTATCAGATGGCCGGGCAGAGATATTTGCCGGTAGGGGTTCTTTTATTGAATCAATTCCATTATTTGGTTATGATCTGCAGGATTACGAAGAGTTGTTTATAGAGAAATTAGACTTGTTGATCCAACTCAACCAGGATGTAAAAGTTACCTGGAAGGATAAGCATCGTGCTTCGATTGATAATCGTGGTGTGTATCCGCGTCCTTATCAGCCTACTCTTCCCATATGGCTTGCGGCAGGTGGTACGCCTGCTTCGGCAGTGAGAGCAGCTACATTAGGTTTGCCTCTCATGTTGGCAATTATAGGTGGTTTGCCTGAACAATTTGTTCCGTTTATCAACCTGTATAAAGAAACTGCAAAAAAAGTGGGGCAGGACAGGTCTCAGTTGCAATTTGGCGTCAACAATCATGTATATATAGGTGAAGATTCTCAAAAAGCAGGGGACGAATTTTATCCATATTATGCTACCATGATGAATCGCGTAGGACTAGATCGGGGCTGGCCGCCACTGTCACGGCGGCAGTTTGATTATTCCCGTTCACCAAAAAGAGCCTTAATGGTGGGAATCGTTCAACCGGTAATTAATAAGATTTTGTATGAGCATGAACTTTTTGGATATACCCCGTTTTCTTGCGCAGGCAAGTATAGGTAATGTGCCGCACGCTATGACCATGAAGTCTATAGAATTATTTGGGACGAAAGCGGCGTCTGTATTGAGAAAGGAGATAGATTCAAAAAGTTAACTCCGGTATTTTCAATTTACTCTGTTGCAGAACTGCGGCAACCAATCTATTTGGGTGTGTCTCACATTGTCGTATGCTCTCGCTGATTGCGGGCGGTGAAGACACCACCTGTGGCGGACCGCCCCGGTTGGTGTCTCCTCCAACAGGAGACAATGTAGGATGCGCGTGTCTACTTTGTAGTGAGATAATTGTAATCAGCAAGTAATGTTTCTAAAAGTGCTAACGGTTGCATATCAGTTTTAATTTTTAATATCGTCTGCACTTTTAACGCAAGCCTTTCACAGGTTTGAATATTATTTTCTTTGTAATAAAGATCTACGATATTTTTAATAGTATTGATGTCCCGGACAGAAAGTCTCATTACCGCTGGGAAACTGGGTATATAATTTATTTCATAGATATCCATGAAAACGGTGTCAGCCACGGAAAAGGGGATTGTGTATTTATCACCACTGTGTTGGCAGCCATGTCGCCGAGGCGTTGATTTCTTTTATTTATAGCAATGAAGATGAGCACCACCACTCCCCAAAAACCGGTAATAATGATATAGGCCAGCATGCTTTGAAGGCTAAAAAAAGTATATCCAAAAAAGAAGGGCCATTCAAATGCTTTGAACATCCACCGGAGAATATATTGGCTCAATGAAGGTTGTCCGCCGCCGAGGCTGATCACTCTTATATTCAGTAATTTTTTACCAATTGTTTGACCGTTCATCATTATTTCACTTACCAGGGAATAAAGCAGCATGGGAACTGAAATAGTGAGAATATCCAATCCCACATGACTCCTGAGCATGCCTGTATCAGAAAGGTCAAAACCGCCATAGTAATAAAATTTCATTTCCTTAAAAAACAACAATAGGATGGTAAAATCAATTAAGTAAGCAAGTAGTCTTTTGTGAGCCCCGGCTAGTTCAAATTCAAGGTCAATATTAAAAAGGCATTCTTATTTGTATTAGCGGCATCAGGCAATTTATTATTTATAAATAAATTACTGGTTTATTCTTTTAATGATTAGATTGTTTCGGTTTGGTATAGTTATTTTGTATTGGTAAGTATTACCTTTTTTCATACTGGTCGTTGAGGATGTCTTTAATTGTATTGTATGCGTGAAGCAAAGTTTATAAAAAAAAATATAGATAAATGGAATCAGTACCAACATGAGGAAACGAGTGACCCTGATAAAATGGCTGACCGGTTCATTACCTTATTAGATGATCTTTCTTACGCAAAGACATTTTATCCGCGGAGCAAAGTAGTTAGGTGGATCAATGGAATTGCCGGCACTATTTATCAGGGCATTTATAAGAATAAAAAACAGGATATTTCTCATTTTTTACTTTTCTGGAAGTACGAATTGCCCCTTCTGTTCAGGCGATATCATAAAGTATTTCTTTTTACTTTTCTTTTATTTATCTCATTTGTTGGGGTAGGGGTGCTATCGTCATCTGTTGATCCTGATTATGCAAGAAACTTTTTTGATCACAGGGTGCAGCCGGGGTACTATGACCAGACGATCGCCTCTATTCGCAGCGGCGATCCCTTTGGCGTTTATAAAGATGACAATCCATTCTCGATGTTTATACGTATCGCTTACAACAATATCAGCGTGGCTTTCAAGACGGTGATATTTGGAGTGTTATTCGGTGTAGGAACTGTAATATACATGTGGACTAACGGTGTGATGCTGGGATGTTTTCAATATCTTTTTTTTTCGCAGGGCCTTGGCTGGCAATCAGTAATGGTGATCTGGATTCATGGCACTATTGAAATATCTTCTATTGTGATTGCCAGTTGCGCAGGTATTATTTTAGGCACGGGCTGGCTTTTTCCCGGAAATTTTACCCGCAATGAGTCTTTTTTGCGGGCAGCAAAAGATGCAATGAAAATTTGTATCAGTCTCGTTCCTTTTTTTATAGTAGCTGCTTTTTTTGAAAGTTACATTACCCACCTGATGAGTAATACTTTTCAGAAAAATTCAGAAGGGCTTGGTTTGCCTGTGCCCTTGAGTGTTATCATCCTGGCAGGTTCCTTTTTTTTAGTGCTTTGGTATTTTGTATTGTACCCTGTCCGGCTGCAGCAAGAGGGTTTTAAAATACGGGGAGGAAAAATAGTAAAGGATGGTATGATCTATGAAAAATAAGCTGGCCATATTTATTCATTTAGTTTTCCTGTTATTAATCTATAGCAACAGCGCATTCGCGCAAACAAAAGCGTTAGATAGTGCAACGCTATCAGGCAGTCACAGAGAGTATATGAGAGGTCGGCATACTATGGATCTTAGTATAAATGATTCCATTCAAAAATTCAGGCAAAGTGGAGAATTCCGATACATGAGCGATCTCGATAGTCTTTTAAGAGCGGAGACGTATCTAAAAAAAGACAGCTTAAGACTCGATGAAGGGGGCGGAGGAATTATTCGAAAAAGAAAAGAAGGAAATGATGTATCAGCAATCAATAGAATTTTGAATAGCGCGCCCTTGCAGTTATTCTTTTGGATACTGGCGGTTTTATTTGTCTTATTTATTTCTTATCGCTTATTTGCCGGCCAGTCTTTTTTTAAAAGAAGAAAGAACTACTTATCGGAAAAGATAGAGGAAGATTACCCACAGAAGTTAGCTGATCTGTCCCAGTATGATACATTAATTGGAGAAGCTGAAAATAAAGGATATTACAACCTGGCGGTGAGATATCTTTTTTTGAGAACCATCAAAAACCTTACGGATAAAGGGTTGATCAATTTTGATCCTTCTAAAACCAATAAAAAATATGTGGAAGAGATGAGAGGTAATAGCGATGCAGTTGGATTTGAATCACTGGTTTACAATTATGAATATATATGGTATGGCAAGTTTTCCATTACCGATGACACTTATCGCCGTTTGAGAGAAAAGTATCAATTATTTAATCAAAAAGCTTAAGCCAAATTGAAAGCCTTCATCAAATATATTTTAGGTGTTTTACTGTTTGGGGGGATAGGAAATGGTTGTGTTTTTCACTCCCGAAACAAGATTCCTCCGCTCACAGAAACCTATCGTAAAACCGATAAGTTGCCATTTGGATCGTTCATAGCTTATAAGGGTTTTGAATCGGAGTTTAGAGATTATTGGATCAATATTTCGAACAAGCCTTTTGATAAAACCTGGTTAGATATGAAGAGTGACACAGGATTTACCTCAAAGTATTCACTGTATTTTTTAATTACGAAAAACCTCGTGCTCACTAAGGAGGAAACCAATGCAATGATGCAATTCGTGAATGCCGGTAACGATCTTTTTATTTCGGCCGAATATGTTGATCCTAAATTGCAGGATGCGGTGTATTGTAAGATAAACCGCCAATATGAAATGGTAAGTGAAGCAACAGGCAAAATGAATGATACGTTTGTGAGTCTGTATTATGGCAATGACTTTAACTCCCAAAAATATAGTTATTATTATTTCCCGTTTTCAAGTTTTATCAGTAGCTATGATTCTTCCAATGCACGAGTACTTGGAGTCAACGAAATAAATCTTCCGGATTACATCGTGTTATTTGCCGGTAAGGGACGTCTTTACCTGCACATAGCTCCCAGGACTTTTAGTAATTATTTCCTGCTTACAAAAGACAACTACCGTTATTTTGAATACGTGACAGCCTACCTGCGTTTTGAGCCCCAATATGTCTATTGGGATGAATATTATAAAAATGTTTCTTCTGGCCGAAACGGGAATAGTATGCACAAGAAAAACGGTGACACTGAATTTTCATCCCTCGGAGTCATCCGCAAAAACCCTTCTTTGTGGTGGGCCTTTTGTATCGCCGTAGCCGGTATAGTATTATTTATAATCTTTAATTTAAAAAGGAAACAAAGGACTATCAAAACAATAAAACCTAATTCCAACACCACCATCGCCTTTGCTGAAACGATTGGCGCCCTCTATTTACAACAAAAGAATAATAAAAATATAGCAGAGAAGATGATTACTTATTTTTATGACTACATACGAAGAACATATTTCATCAATACTTCGCCTGGCGATACTCATTTTGTCAAATCCCTATCGGGAAAAAGCGGTATTTCATTCGATGAAGTCAATCAGTTATTTGAACGGATGCAAAATATTAAGGTGCAGGATGAAGTGAGTGATGAAGAACTTTTTGAATTGAACGCGGGGATCGAAAAATTTAAAAATAATAAGGATGGAAGATAACAATTATGAACAAAGAATTGATATCAATGCGCTGAACAGTGCGGTGATCAGCATTAGGAATGAAATAGGGAAGGTAATAGTGGGGCAAAATAAAATGATCGATCTGTTGCTGATAGGCCTGTTAAGTGACGGTCATGTATTGATAGAAGGAGTGCCCGGTGTAGCTAAAACGCTTACGGCAAAATTGATGGCTAAGATTATTCACACCGGTTTTTCAAGAATACAATTTACTCCGGATCTCATGCCGAGTGATGTGTTAGGGACTTCCGTGTTTAGTCCTAAAGTGGCAGAGTTTGAGTTTAAGCGCGGCCCTATTTTTAGTAATATTATTTTAATAGATGAGATCAATCGTGCGCCCGCTAAAACCCAGTCTGCCCTTTTTGAAGTAATGGAGGAAAGACAGGTAACCATTGACGGTATTACACATGTGATGGATTTTCCTTTCCTCGTGATTGCGACCCAGAATCCCATTGAACAAGAGGGTACTTATAGATTGCCGGAAGCTCAATTAGACAGGTTTTTATTTAAGATTGTTGTTGAGTATCCCACACTTGAAGACGAAGTGAATATTTTATTGAATCAACAATCAATAGCTCAAAATACGTTATTAGATCAAGTGACGCCTATTATTACTGCTGCTCAAATAGTTGTATACCGGAATATCGTTAACGAAGTAATCATTGATCCTAAACTGGTAGAACTGATCGTTAAGATAGTGCAGGCTACCAGGAACAATACGGCATTGTATCTTGGAGCTTCACCCCGTGCTTCACTGGCTATTTTAAGATCTGCAAAAGCCAATGCAGCTATTAAAGGAAGGGATTTTGTGAATCCTGAAGATATAATAGAGATGGCTGTTCCGGTGTTAAGACATCGGGTTATATTAAACCCCGAAAAAGAAATGGAAGGGGTAACACCGGATGAACTGATTAATAATATTATAAGCAATATAGAGGTGCCAAGGTGAAGCTTCCTGGTATCAGAAAATTAAGAAAAATTGGATTTGATTAAAAAATATATCGGAGATTTATTTTTAGGACAGCGATTATTTATCGTAATGGCCTTGTTTATTGTTTTGTTTGTAATTGCATTTTACATTCCTGTATTAAAGCCTGTTGCAGTCACACTGTTTTTTGTGTTTCTGCTTATTATATTGGCTGAATACTCCTTACTTTTTTTTTCAAAAAAAACGGTCAAAGCCCGGCGCGTTACCGGTAACCGCTTGAGTAACGGCGATGAGAACCTAGTAGAACTGGTTTTAGAAAACGAATTTCAATTTCGGGTTGGCTTAACTGTTATTGATGAATTGCCGGAACAATTACAAATCCGTGATTGGAAAAGAAAATTAAATGTTGAAGCGAGGCAGCAAAAAAAAATTTCCTGGAAACTTAAACCGTTGCAAAGAGGAGAGTATCACTTTGGAAACATTCATCTATTTGTTTCTACATCTTTGCAATTATTCAGCAGAAGATTTACAACAGAAGCTACGGAAACCATTCCTGTTTATCCTGCATTCCTGCAATTACGCAATTATGACTTGTTTTCCAGGACTGCGCTGGTCAGTGAATCCGGAAATCAACGCATGCGTAAGATGGGCCACAGCGTAGAATTTGAGCAGATTAAAGAGTATGTTTCAGGAGATGATATACGGACATTGAACTGGAAGGCATCTGCAAGAAAAGGTGGATTGATGGTGAATAATTTTATAGAAGAAAGATCGCAGCAGGTATATTGCATTATTGACAAGGGGCGCCTGATGAAGATGCCATTTGATGGGATGACGCTTTTGGATTATGCCATCAACACTTGTCTTGTATTAAGTAGTGTTTGTTTGAGAAAGCAAGACAGGGTGGGGCTGATCACATTTTCAAATACAACTGGTAGTCTTTTGGCAGCAGATAGCAAACCCATCCAGGCAGAAAATATTTTACAAATATTGTATAAGCAGCAGACTGATTTTTTGGAGAGTGATTTTGAAATGCTGTATGGTGAAATAAGAAGCAAAATAAAGCACCGAAGCCTTCTTATTCTATTTACCAATTTTGAGTCTCTACCCGGGTTAAACCGGCAATTAGATTATTTACGCTTATTGGCCAGGAATCATTTATTATTGGTTGTATTCTTTCAAAATTCTGAATTAGATCAAACGATAAATTCGCCATCAAAAAATCTGGAGCAAGTTTATGTAAAAGCGCTGGCTGAAAAATTTGCTTTTGAAAAAAGAATGATTGCCAGGGAGCTTTCTAAATATGGAATATTAACTATTTTGTCTTCACCCAAAAATCTTACAATAAATACGATCAATAAATATTTGGAATTAAAGAGCAGGCAGGCGATATGAACTTTAAACCATACTGGATAAAAAAATGAATTGTTGAACTGATATAAAAGCCGGGTATTAAAAAATTAGAATGAATAAACAGGAATTGAATAAGCATGATGATTCTTCTTCATCACCTTTAGTCGTTTGGAGTGAAGGACAAGTTTTATTAATTGATAAACCTCTGGAATGGACTTCATTTGATGTAGTGAGAAAAATTCGCAATATCATTGGAATTAAAAAGGTAGGTCATGCTGGTACTCTGGATCCATTGGCTACAGGACTTCTAATCGTATGCACCGGAAAGTTTACCAAAAAGATCAATGAATACATGGGGCAGGAAAAGGAATATGCAGGCACGATAACGTTAGGTGCAACCACGCCTACTTATGACCTGGAAAGCGAGCCTGGCCATTCTAAATCTTTAGATAGTATCACTGGAGATTTAATCTATGCTGCTACCAAACAGTTCACAGGTGAAATTTTGCAAACCCCGCCGATACATTCTGCAATAAAGCAAAAAGGAAAGCCGGTTTATCTTTTGGCAAGAAAAGGAAAAGAAGTTATTCTTGAACCTAGAAAAATTACAATTAACGAATTTGAGATTACCCATATTGAAATGCCGGTAATTTCTTTTAGAGTAGTATGTACAACGGGAACGTATATCCGCAGTTTGGCTAACGATTTTGGCGCAGTATTAGGCTGTGGAGGATATCTGAGTCAATTGCGCAGAACGCGAATTGGCGATTTCAAAGCAGAAGATGCAATGAATATGGAGGAGTTTGTGAGGATGTATTCTGAAGAGTTATAAGAACCAAGAGGCAAGAAGCAAGAAACAACGGTAGGGTGAACCTATAAGTTTTGCAGAAAGGCTTGTAAATCGGCAAAACCTTATAGGGTTGAATAAGTAAGAAATCAGCAACAAAAAGTTAAGTAAGAAAAATAGCAGTCAAAATCGTTTCTCAATGCCAATTAGCTGCTTAATGTTTAATCTTATTTTGGGTTCATAAAAAATCACACTTCCGCCAGTTCCCTGTTATACTTATTTCTATAATTTACCGGGGATAAGCCTGTGAAGCGCTTGAAAGTAGTGCGAAATGCTTTGGGATCATTGTATCCCACATTGTACATCACCTCATTTACATTATCAGCAGAGCTCTCAAACCTTTGTTTGGCAGCTTCTACTTTTACTCTTTGCATATATTCCAGTAAAGAATTGGCAGTTGCTTTTTTAAATCTGCGCTCGAGATTTCTTCGCCCGATGGAAAGCATAGACGCTATTTGATTTACCGAAATCTTTTCCTGAACGTTTTTCTCAATAAATTCCTGGGCTTTTTTTATGTGTTCATCCTGGTGATCTTTCTGCCCTTCAAAAATAATGAAGGGCGACTGGCTGTGACGGTCAATGTCAACCTGGAAAGTTTTGGAACAATGAATAGCGGCTTCCCTGCCCGCATATTTTTCAATGATATACAGAATAAGATTGGCCGAAGAAAACGCGCCACCGCTGGTATAGATGCCATTCTCATCAGTCATTATTTTATCTGTTACAAGATTTACATTAGGAAATATATTTTTGAATTCATCAAAGGCGCGCCAATGTGTAGAGCAATTCTTTCCGTCCAGTAATCCGGTAGCTGCCAATAAAAATGCGCCTACGCAGAGGCTGGCAACTTCAGATCCCTTCTTATATTGCTGAATGATCCAGGGAATTAAACTTTTATTTTGTTCCACACCTGTTTTTATGTTCCCTTCAAATGCCGGTATGATGATCAGATCCGTTTTTTTTATATTTTTTATTTCGATATCGGGATGGATGGTGTATATTCCATTGGAGAGTTTTACTTCTTTTGAACTGCCGGCAATCTCAACCTTAAACAAAGGATTTTTTCCTTTATTTTTCAAATATTCATTAACGGTTAAGAAAGCGCGACGCGGATTATCAATGCTCCCTAAATTGCTGCCTGCGGTGGCTAAGATGATTATATCTTTCATAAATGATATTTTTTTGCAACACCAAAGCTAAGAAAACTATTTGTCGCAGAAAACCCCCCATATTGGCGTATTTGCACCGTAAATAAATGGTAACTTGATCGTAGGTTTGTGGTGTATTTATGAAATTTTGTTATCGAAACATAGCATCTTCCTGCTGATACTGCTGTTATTGGATTCGCTGTTAATGCCTTTCCTTCGGTTTCGGAGATGCCTTTGATACACTAATACAAAAGATCGGCGACTATGCAGGTGACCACAACTACTGCGGACAAAATCTCACGGGAGGCCGCGAAATTTGATCATAAAAATTCATCATTGAAAAAGAAGATTATGTATCCATCACCGTTTCTGGCTGGCAGAAAAAAATTTAATCA
>JBDTJI010000011.1:0-5487 GCA_039935935.1 Ginsengibacter sp.
TTCCAGCATATAAATGAGCTTATGTATTAACTCTGTAGAGATGATCAAATATTGCTTTCTTTAAAAGCTTTTAAGTTTGTTTTTAACTTAAAAAAATAAAACAGAAATGGCAACAAAAAATAAAATACTAGAGATGTTCACTTTTGACCAAATAAAAGATGAATTTATTGGTGAACCAGTGACTGAAAAAAGAACACAATACGAACAGGAATTGCAACTTGAAGTGATGGGTGATATGATCCGTAAAGTTAGGTTGGAGAGAAACCTTACTCAGGAAGAATTGGGCATATTAATTGGAGTACAGTGTGCTCAAATTTCTAAGCTTGAAAATAATATGACGAACGTAACTATGGAAACGATTTTGAAAGTATTTGGAGCATTGAAAGCCAAAGTAAACTTCAATGTAGAACTAATGAACAGCAAAATAAAAATTGCAAGTTGAAAATTACTTGTGCTATCCAATAAAGATTCGTCAGGCAATAGTTTTTACATTGGTTATACCCATACCCGGCAGGCGGTAGATCAGATTCAGACCAGTGATGAAACTATAAAAGGGCGTAATTATATTATCGGCGCACACTCCGGTGACAATGTTTCTAACTCTAACATAAATTAGATTAATATTCAACCCTAATATTCGCTTGCCCATTAAATGATTTCACTGTGACTGTTTCCGTATCGGGATTATATTCACCACCCGTTACCTTAATTGCTTTATTACCGTCGGGATGAGGTAATCTTATAGTTACTTCTTTGGGCTTTCTATTCGAAGAACATTGAATTACTGCGTCAATATATCCCTCGTTAACTTCTGATTGTACTTCTACAGTTAAAGCCCCAAAATAACTTTGGACATTATGTAATTCGATCTTTTTACCATCTTCTATCCATTTCCGGGGAATTGTACTCAGTAGCCTTAGAGTTGATCCATCTTCCATATACAACATCCATCTTGTTTGCATTAAGAACCAAGCCTCCTCATGCGTTTTATGGGGGCTGACATGATACAAATGCTCCCAGAAATCATAAGTTTCCCGATCTGCGAGGGCGGAAAAAGTGTTATAGTAAGTCTTCAGGAAAGGCTTAACCAACTGTAGTTTGGCCTGTAGCCAATCATAACGACTATAGTAAGGTTGACTAAATGCAGCGTTATTCTGATAAAACATCTCACTTTGATAATTCAACAGAGTTTTGGTTATTGGCTCATTCACACCTAATACTTCACAAAAGACGAGGTATAAAGGTCCTAATAAGTCATCATGAGCTGTAAACGTTCCATGTGAATAGAATGTTTCCCTGTTGATAAATAAAGAGCGTGGTCCGGTAGCTTCTGTCCAAGGTGGCGCAGTTGGACTCCAGGTACCATCGCTGAGTGGAACGACCGGAGAAAATGCCATCGAGTTGATAAACGAAGTACGAATATCTTCTTTCCAGGATTCTGCTTCTTTACTTATTCTGCTCGATTGTTCAGGATCTACTTCTAATAACATTTCAGCAACTCGCTTTAATCCAAGATATGCATATCCATTTAGCATAAAAGAATGAAAAGGATCCTCCGGGTCAGCTACTTTACCGTCAATCATTCCATACCCTCTACCACGCAAATTTTCAATCTTGTTTCGGTCTCTCCATTTCAACAAATAATCGCAGGATTTAATCAGTTTTGGTGCTACCTGTTTCACCCATTCTTTATCATCCGTATATCTAAAATACTCTCCCATAGACCATAATGCAGCTCCGGTCTCTACCATGTACCCGCCAAAATTCTGGATAAATCCATCATCATGTTGCTTGTCCAGAAAATAGCTCAATGATCGTTTGGCAATATCGCTCCATCCCATAGAAGCATAGAATTGAATAATAGGAGAGCTTTCAGTTCCAATTGGCGAGTACACACCAATACAGGGTGCCAGTGTTCCTTCTGGTTCGCTTCCATAAGTGACCATATCTAAATGTAATAGTCCTGCCTGCATCATTTCTTCGATTCGTTTTTCCGGTAAATGAATCTTTGCTGCTTTTTTTAGTTTAGCCTGCCAAAAACTTCTACATTCAACTAATCTTTTAGTAAACGATTGCTTAGAAAGTACTATAGCTCTTTCATTTGAAATGGGTGAATGAGGTAAATAAAATTCAAATGTAACCGTTTCGCCAGGTTGTATTAAGACGGCCATTTCTTCGTTAGGTAAAGGAGCACCATTTAATTTTGAAACACAAAATATGGTGTCTTTCGAATAGGCTGAGAATCCTGTGACGGGGTCAAAGGTATATTTAGATTTCAGCGACCAGGTGTTTCCAGGTTTAATTGTTTTAAACCAGGCATAGTGTGGCACTTTGCCGTCATTTGTTACTTCTGATCTAAAATAAAAGACCGTTTCTTCATTGTTGTTAAAAGCTTTCTCAAGTTCGATTTTCAAGTTTTCCTTCTGGGGCATAGTGAACATATGTCCATAGCTGTAGTCATCTGCAACAAGATAGTTTGTGCCTTTTACAGTTTGTTGAGTAAGAGGAGAGTGCTCCAGTGAGACAAAAGAAGTAGAATTATATTCAATATCATCATCAATATGCCTGGAATGAAGAATAGGCAGTACGCCCTCATCAAGCCGCCGGATAGTATTTAATTCAACACTAACACCGCGCCCAACAGTATATGAATAGGATGCTGGATTCTTACCTAATGAAGGTAAAATCAATGGTGACGAAGAAAATTTAGGAGTAATTATATTTGCCTCCCGAGGCATGTTTGGCAAACTCTCATCTATCTGAAAAATCCGAAAATCTCTTGATATGCCTAACCAGGTAGGAACCGATTGATTCAATGTCTGGGATGCAGCAGCAGCAAACGATTCTTCAGGTTCCGACTCAATCTTTTGTAATTTCGTTTTAAGCTTACGGGATAAAATATCTAATTGGACTTCATCATAGGAACGAATGTCAGCATCTTTAAGTACGACAACTGAATAACCAGGGATATAGATAGGGAAGCCTTCACTGACATCTCTCAAAAAAAATGAAAAAGGAGAGCTATTTGTTCTGATGGAAACTATTGTTGCACCGGGACCAGATTGATTTTTGACATTACCTATTTCTAAACTAATGCGTGCCTGACCCGATGAAGTGTATTCAAAACGGTTGTCTTTAACTTTTGCTTTTCCTCCTATCACTTCAATTTTTATTAAAGTGCCATTTAGGACTTCTATCGTTCCAGAGGGCTTCGCGTTATTCCATTCAATAGAAATTTTTTGTCTGGAAGTATCGACTAATTTTCCTTTATCCGAGGAACTAACCGGAGATGAAAAGGAAAAAAAGCTGATGCTTAATAAAATGGCCAGGATATTAAATTTGACTGTTTTGGTATTTTTTCTCATTTTCAAATTTATTGTATTTTAGTATTAAGTAATTATTTTCATTTTTGATATACTATTATAAGTCCTTTGTAACGGCTATAGAATCGTTTAGCACTTAATTGCACTAATGAAATTATTATAGAGTCTATCATTGATTTGAGTTCCTTAATGAAGATTTATTTATTGGCAACAATATTCGTAAGAATTATCTTAAAGAACGCAATCTTATTTCTCGGGAAGCAGATTAAAAAATGGAAAGAGTGAAGATGAAGATCGTATTCAAAATATTGAATAAATCCAGATTGTAAATAGCAATAGAAAATGTAGGAAATGAAGTAAGGTTATTTGAATATTTTCAGAATTCCGGGGTATAATAAATCCATTTACCATTTACTTTAATTTCAACCTCTACCAAATATTTTTTTAAAGCATTGATATCCACATTGATACCTAAACCTGGCCGTTCAGGAACGTGAATGTATCCCTCACTATCGGGAATTATTTTGTCTTTACTAATTTCTTGTGCCAGCGATTTTAATTCGACAGGATATTCACTTATAAAGTCTTTCTCAACTCCTATATATGACTGCAGAGATGCACTTAATGCCAGATGGGAGGTGAAGGTATGATTAACATATATTATGTTCTTAAGAAGTGCCTGATCCACTACTCGTTTTGCAACTGAAATCCCGCCAATCCGGCCAGCATCTATTTGGATAAATTTGACGCCGGAATAATCTATCATTGCCATCGCCTGAACAAAATTATTACAACCTTCACCTCCTGCTAAAGCAACTTTAGGTTCTAACTCTGAAAGTTTTTTGTAGGGATCCAATGCTAAATTAATAAAGGGCTCTTCTAACCAATAAGCATTAATCTTATTAAGTATGGGTAATCGCTCTTCTGCAAAAGATACATTCTCTCCCCATACGGTACCGGCATCCACCATTAGATAAGTGTCACGCCCAACACCCTCACGTGCTGCTAATAAATGCAGGGTGTCATTTTCCACACCATGCTTTCCTATTGGCCCCCAACCGAACTTAAACGCTTTAAACCCGGACGCCTTTGCTTCCAATGCTTTTTTAAAAGTTTCTTCAGGTGTATCACCAAATAACTGTGAAGCGTACGGTAGCTTAGGATAAGGCTTTTGGTAGCCTAACAGTTTATAGATAGGTTCATTTAATTTTTTACCTAAAATATCCCACAAGGCAATGTCAATCCCGGACAAAGTATGGCTTGCCTGCAAGAGATCCAACGAGTTTTCATGCACCGAAGATGAAATGCGATGAATATCTTCAAAGCTGTTAATACTCATCCCTTCCAATGAATATTTTAGAGGTTTGCATGCACTGTGTGACATAGGGCAAACGTAACTGGCTATACTTGTTAGAGGAGAAGCTTCACATTCTCCGCAACCTTCAAGGCCTCCGGCTCGTATCCTTACTAGTAAAGCATCCTGGCTGCCATCTCCAATATCCAACACTTCGGGCATACTCAGGTAAAAGAAATCTACTGATTCAATTTTCATCACGTAAATGTTTTAATTTATGAATATTTTTAATCTTTCAAGGCGGTCATTAAAAAGTAATTGTCAAGCCACCATCAACAATGATCACTTGGCCGGTAATATAAGAAGCATCTTTCCCTGCTAAAAAAAATGCTACTCCTCCTATCTCTTCCGGTTCCGCGGCTCTACACAGTGGTAGATGTCCTCCCTCTATATAATTATCCCGAAACCATTGAGTCTCCAACTCATTTTCTCCATCTTTGATGGACATGGCTGTGTTTACAAATCCGGGCGCTATCGCATTCACTAAAATACCTTTATCAGCCAGCTCTATCGCCATGGATCTGCAATATTGATTGATAGCCGCTTTTGCCATTGAATAGCTGCTGCAATGCTTTTCTGCTCTACTACCGTGGATCGAAGTGATATGAATAATCCTCCCTCCTTTATTCATGAATTTTATTGCTAATTTAGAAATGAGCAAACATCCATTAACCATAGAGTCGAATATGATGCGCCATCGATCTATTTCCATTACAAGTGGATCGGTACTTTCGGATAAACCGGCACAATTAATTAAGGCATCTAATGATCCCCAATGTTGCTGTATCATTTTCTCACCTTTATCTATTG
>JBDTJI010000012.1:0-7501 GCA_039935935.1 Ginsengibacter sp.
CATCCTGATAATGCGATGGCTGTAACGGGCGTCGTGTTCGCTGTGAGTAACCATGATAATGGTTGTTCCCTGTTCATTCAAATCAGTAAGCATTTGCATTACGTCATTACCATTTGTTGAATCCAGATTTCCTGTTGGCTCATCAGCAAGAATCAGTTTCGGATTATTGACAACTGCCCTGGCAACGGCCACACGTTGCTGTTGGCCACCTGAAAGCTGCTGTGGATAGTGGTTTCGCCTGTGCATAATCTGCACCTTGTCTAGTATGGCTTCTACGCGCTTTTTTCTTTCATCACTTTTTACGCCGAGGTAGATTAGTGGCAATTCCACATTTTCAAAAACAGTGAGCTCATCAATGAGATTAAAACTCTGAAAGACAAATCCAATATTTTTTTTGCGCAGATCGGCTCTCTTTCTTTCATTGAAATGAGCTACCTCTATTCCGTTAAACAGAAAGCTCCCATTATCCGGATCATCTAATAATCCGAGAATATTGAGCAACGTAGATTTGCCACAACCGGAAGGCCCCATTACTGCCACAAACTCTCCATCGTTTACAGTAAACGAAAGTTTATTAAGTGCAACAGTTTCCACTTCTTCTGTGCGGTAGATTTTTTCGAGGTCTGTAATTTTTATCATTTGTTTTTTTTAGCTATGAGCTTTTAGCTATGAGCCATGAGCTTTAAACCGTTAGCTCATAGCTGTTAACTTTCAGCTTATTATTTATATATTTATTGATTATCCTTATTATTTAATTAAAAATCTTTTTATGAGAAATTTTCAAACACTTTCTATTTGGTAAAGAAGCCACCAACTAACATTAGAGACTTACAAAATGACCCAAAACTTTACTAAATAAGAGCTTTTTGGTTTAACCTCTCAAATGCGGCGTTCCGCAGCTTCCGTCCCAAAAAACATTGCCGAAGGTTGTGGGCGAAATTCAAATGCTCAATTATCCAATTTCTTGCAAATTTCACTCGGCTCTGTTTCTGAACTTCATTATCAATACATTTTAAGTAAAGATCTTCTTTATCTCAATGAACCAACTTTCGCTCAACTGGAAGGTGAAGCCATTGAAATTAGAAAAATGATATTCGCTTATAGAGACAAGCTTTGAGCTATCAGCCCTCAGCTTTCAGCCACGAGTTATCAGCATTTGAGTTCACAAGCTCATAGCTGACAGCTCATGACTCATGGCTCTTTCAACACCAACTCTTCCATGTCTCCGTAATTATCATAACTGCTGGTTATCACTTTGTCTCCGGGTTTTAATCCCTCTAATACTTCATAATAATCCGGATTTTGTCGGCCGAGCTGTATTCTTACTTTGTAAGCCTTTTTACCATCATCACCTACTTTAAATATCCAGTTGCCGCCTGTCTGCTGATAGAAGCCACCTTTGGGCAAAAGCAATGCCTGTGTTTCATCACCCAACGCCAGGCGGATTTGTAATGTCTGCCCCCGTCTGATCCCTTTAGGCGATTCGCCGGTAAACTCCATATCCACCTGGAAATGGCCATTGGTTACCTGGGTAAAAATTTTTTTAATTTCGAGCTGGTAGGTTTTATTATCGAAATCAAAATTACCCATAAGCCCAATGAAAATTCTGGATATGTAATGCTCATCAACATCAACCCTCACTTTATAACCGCTCGTTACATCAATCTGTCCAAGACGTTCACCCTTATTTTTGGATTGGCCTATTTCCGCATCAAGAGAAGTCAGTTGTCCATCAACAGGAGCTCGAACTATTAAGTCACCAACCTTTTGACGCATCACGTTCAAAGCATTTTGCGAGCCTTCAAACGATTGCCTTGCCTGCTTTAACTGTTGATCTGTAGATACAGAATCCTGTTGTAATATCCTATCAGTGAGTTTCTTTTTTTGTAAAAAATAATTATAATCGTTTTCCGCTTTTTTAAATTCCTGCGATCCGATGGCTTTTTGTTCCAGCAAATATTTATCTAATTTATAGATCCGCTCAGCCTCCTTTAACTGGCTCTCCACGTCTGTCATCTGGTTTAGTTTGCTCACGGTGTTTTGTTGAGCAGCATTTTTAGATATCTGCATTTGAGTAAGCAGGTTGTAAACATTCGTTTGCTGGGTTACAAGGCCCAGTTGCAGATCGGTATTAGATAATCTTAAAATAGGTTGGTCTTTTTTCATCATCGCGCCGTCATCCACATATTTTTCTTCCACCCGGCCACCTTCCATTGCATCTAAGTAAATAGTAGTAAGTGGCAGCACCACTCCATTCACCGGTATAGTTTCCTGGAAGTTTCCTTTTTTTATTTCGCTGATGGTAATTCTTTCGGTATCTACATTCAATTTGCTTTTACCGGATGTAAAATAATAGCTTGCTGCAATCAGCGCTATTACAGCTACTATACCGCTAATGGTCATAATTCTCTTTGCGGACCATTTCTTTTTTTTAATTAATCTATCCATCTTTAATTGTTCTTCAACATTTTCAATTCATTGTATGCAGGTACTATCTGCTTCCAATTGGCAATAGGAAGCATACAAAGCCATGCCATTAATTATCACATTGTTTTTCAGTTAATTAATCGGTGAGGTTTTTTCTATGTGTTCGGTTTTGATACAAAATAGAGTTCGTTTTTGATACAGCACCCTGGTAAAGTGACTTCACAATTTACATCGTATTTATGCAGATCGTGCCGGATAAAGGTATCCTGATGATAGATAGAAAACCCGGAGCATAAAACAGACAAGTTTTTTTTGAATAAATTAAATAATATTTGTTCCATAAATAATTCTAAATAGGCTAATCTTGTAACATGTGCACCTGATGTTATGGGCAGGAAAAAGCATTGAAATTATTTTTCCCCACATGAACCTCAATTATAATTAATGAATTTAAAAAATGCCTCCATATTAATTATTGACGATGATACTGATGTATTAACTGCTGTGAAATTATTATTAAAAACGGAGCTGAAGAAGATCGTCACTGAAAAAAACCCTGAAAATGTCCGCTCATTATTATCACAAGAATCTTTTGACCTGATTTTACTGGATATGAATTTCAACAGTTCGATTAACACCGGTAACGAGGGCATATTTTGGTTAAAAAAAATCAGAGAGTTTGGCTCAGATGCTGACGTGATCATGATTACTGCTTATGGTGATATTGACCTTGCTGTGAAATCATTGAAAGAGGGCGCTACTGATTTTATGGTAAAGCCGTGGCATAATGAGAAATTACTTGATACAGTAAGGCAGGCTGTTAGAAAAAGAGGTAAATCACCGGAGACTTTTGCAAATCCTGAATCATCTATCCCCGGAAAAGAATTGATTGGCAATTCGAATGTGATGAAGGATGTTTTCTTTAAATTGGAAAAGATATCCCCTACGGATGCCAACATTCTTATTCTTGGGGAAAATGGCACGGGGAAAGATTTGATTGCAAAAGCAATACATCAAAATTCTTTTCGCTCTAAAAAGCCTTTTGTAAAAGTAGATGTCGGCGCATTAACAGAATCTCTTTTTGAAAGTGAACTATTCGGTCATAAAAAAGGAGCATTCACGGGCGCATCAGAAGACCGGGAAGGACGATTTGAAGCTGCAAACGGTGGTACTTTATTTCTTGATGAAATAGGTAATATTTCCTTGCAGCAGCAATCAAAATTGCTAAGTGTTTTACAGAACCGTCAGGTTACAAGGTTGGGGAGTAACGTGCTGACAAATATTGATATTCGTCTGGTATGCGCTACCAATCTGCCTCTTACGGAATTAGCAAATGAAAATCGTTTCAGAAAAGATTTAATTTACAGGATCAATACGGTTGAGGTCATAGTGCCTCCATTGAGAGAAAGAGTAGGGGATATTCTTTTATTAGCCACACACTTTGCAAATATTTATTCAAAGAAATATTTAAAACCACATCTTCAGTTTGACACGAAGGCAATCGAAAAATTAAAACAATATATTTTCCCTGGTAATGTGCGTGAGCTCCAATATACCATGGAAAGGGCTGTTATTATGTCTGAAAGTGAAGTGCTTTCAGCGTCCGATCTTATTTTTTCCCCTATAGAATCTGCCGTGACAAAAGCAGATGAGCCGCACGATATGAATTTAAGTGCCGTAGAAAAAAATACCATTCAGCGGGTAATTGAAAAACATAATGGCAATATCAGCAGGGCTGCGAAAGAACTCGGCCTCACAAGAACAGCTTTGTACCGGCGATTGAATAAGTATGAGTTATAACTTTTGGCGTATATATCCGTTTTAAGTCCAGGTTGGAAATGACTCCTCTGCCAGGAGAAAGTTTTAAAACTAAAAACTAATACGTAAGGCTTAAAAACCAGCACTTGTTATGTTCAGACGAATCGAATTTAAAGTTATTATAAGAGTCCTGCTGCTGTTCATAACACTTGCAGCGGCATCTTTTTTTTTAGTAAAGGTGTCATTTATTTATCTTTTGATACTGCTTCCTGTTATCATTTATCAACTGGTAGACTTTGTCAGATTTTATTATCGTGGGCAAAAAGAACTGAACCAGTTTGCAGAATCAATTCATTACAGGGATTTTACAAAACATTTTGATGTAACCCATAGTCCCGCTGAGTTACAATCACTGAGAGAAGGTTTTAACCGGATCAATACAACCATTAAAGTAATTCGCCGGGAAAAAGAAACATCTTATCAATATTTGCAAAAAATATTAGAATTGGTTGATACCGGAATTCTGTCGTATGATGTACAGAGTGGGGAAGTGATATGGATGAATGAATCATTAAAAAAAATGTTACAGTTACCCTATTTAAAAACAATTCATTCGTTGGTGAAGCGTGACGAAGATTTGTACAAGCAAACGATTTCAATGAAACCAGGGGAGAGTAAGATTGCTACATTGCACCAGGAAAACAGGTCGTTTAAAATATTACTTTCAGCCTCAGCCTTTCAAACGGAAGAAAGGAAATTCATGCTTTTTGCCTTTCAGAATATTAATGAAGCCTTAGATGAAACCGAAGCAAAAGCCTGGAGAAAACTTTTGAGCGTAATGACTCATGAAATCATGAATTCTATAGCGCCTATCTCATCACTTGCTGATACTTTAAAAAACAGGCTGGAAAAACTAGTTCCTTATTTCGATAATGACGATGCAGGATTACGTGATGTAGAATTAGGTATAGAAACTATCAAACGACGAAGTGAAAGCCTTTTGAAGTTTGCGGAAACCTATCGTAATCTAAATAAGATCTCCCAACCTAATTTACAGAAGGTATATGTAAGAGACCTTTTTGAAAATTTATGCCAGTTAATGCAGCCCACACTCGAATCAAAAAATATCGAGATGGACATCGTGCTGCAGGACACTTCTTTGGAAGTGGAAGTTGACCCGAGCCTGATAGAGCAGGTTCTCATCAACCTGGTAGTAAATGCCAGGGAAGCATTGAAAGATAAAGCGATTGATGCCCGTATTATATTATCCGCTTCCCTGGATAGCAGGCAAAAGCCTGTAATTAAAGTCTCTGATAATGGTATAGGCATTTCTGAAGATATTTTAGAAAATATTTTCATACCATTTTTTAGCACCAGAAAAACCGGAAGCGGTATTGGCTTAAGTCTATGTAAACAAATCATGATGCTGCATAAAGGAAATATTGTGGTGCATTCTATTCCCGGAAAAGGCTCTGTATTTACATTGCAATTTTTAGGGGTTGAATCCAAAACCGGCACGTTAAGGAATCAGTATTAAAATTTTGAGTTTATCTTCGCAAAAATTTTCCGATATGAATTTACACGAATACCAGGCAAAAGAACTATTAAAGAAATACAGTGTACCTGTACAGGAAGGCATTGCCTGCAGCACCGTTGCAGAAGCGGAAGATGCATACCGGTTTATTAATAGCCAGTATGGAAGCAAATTCGCAGTGATAAAAGCCCAGATACATGCAGGTGGAAGAGGCAAGGGTACTATTCGTGGAACCGACCAACATGGTGTTGCTGTAGCAAAAAGCGCAGAGGACATAACAAAAATTGCTCAGAATATATTAGGAGGCACTTTAGTGACTGTTCAAACAGGGGAAGCAGGGAAATTAGTAAGCAAGATATTGGTTGCGCAGGATGTATATTATGACGGACCGGACCCGGTAAAAGAATTTTATTTATCTATTTTGATGGACCGCGCTAAAGGGAAAAATGTAATTATGTATAGTACTGAAGGAGGCATGAACATTGAAGATGTAGCCCATGATACTCCTGAAAAAATATTTAAAGAATGGGTACATCCAGGCGGAGGATTATTGCCTTTCCAGGCGAGGAAGATTGCGTTCAACCTGGGATTGAGCGGAACTTCCTTTAAGAATTGTGTAAAGTTTGTAACCAGTTTATATAACGCTTATGTAGGCCTTGATTGCAGCATGCTTGAGATCAATCCCATGTTCAAAACAAGCGATGGAAAAATAATTGCCGTTGATTGCAAAATGAATGTAGATGACAATGCATTATTGCGTCATCCTGAAATAGCTTCATTGCGTGATATCAGTGAAGAAGATCCTACCGAAGTGGAAGCTGCCAAATACAATTTGAATTTTGTAAAATTAGACGGTAACGTGGGTTGTATGGTTAACGGTGCAGGCCTGGCGATGGCAACCATGGATATGATCCAATTAAGTGGTGGCGAGCCTGCCAATTTTCTTGACGTAGGTGGCACCGCTAATGCACAAACCGTGGAAGCAGGATTCAGGATCATCTTAAAAGATCCAAAAGTAAAAGCAATACTTATTAACATCTTCGGTGGCATTGTGCGCTGCGACCGCGTTGCACAAGGGGTTATAGATGCTTATCAATCCATAGGAAATATTGAAATTCCAATCATTGTTCGCTTGCAGGGTACTAATGCGGAAGTAGCAAAAGACCTTATTGATAAAAGTGGGCTTAAAGTGGAATCTGCAATTTTGTTAAGCGAAGCTGCTGAACTGGTAAATAAAGCGGTGGCGTAATACTATCTAATCTTTTATTATTAGTGTAAAGTTTTATTTGCACAACTACTCAATCTTATACAAGATTCAATCGTAGCTGTGGTGGCTGCAAAAAATATCTTATAAAGACTTGCGTGGCAATTATCACGTTATAAAAGCAAGGCTTAAGGATTAAAAGTACTGGCAGCAGCAAGAGTTTTATCAATATCTTCTGATGATAATGCATTACTAAGAAACCAACTTTCATAAGCAGAAGGAGGTAAATAAATTCCCTGATCGAGCATGTGATGAAAAAATTTGTTGAACATTTGGATATCCGTTTCTGAGACAGATTTAAAGTCAACTATTGGATGGGCACTAAAGAAAATGCTCATCATACTTCCTATGCGATTGATCTGGTGAGGAATTTTTTTATCCTCTAATATTATACTCAATTTCTTGGCCAACCACGCGCCTTTCCCTTCAAGTTCATTATAGATAGATGGTTGATTTTTTAATTCGTTCAACAAAGTAAATCCGGCAATCATGGCTATAGGGTTCCCGCTTAAAGTGCC
>JBDTJI010000013.1:0-11351 GCA_039935935.1 Ginsengibacter sp.
CAAGAGTTTCTTCTTCATTTTGTTCTTTTACAAACCATTGCATAAAATTCCAGGTAATCCAATCGGACTCGTCAAAACTTAATTTTACAATTTTATAAATTGCTTCGGTGTTGTCGATTTCATGTTCAAACGCTTTTTTAAAACAATCAAAAACGCTTACCGGATTATTGGGCGGAGCCGGGATGGCTTCTATTTTTACAGTTGAACCTCTCTCAAGAATGTATTCCAGTATCTTCATCATGTGATTCCTTTCTTCGTTAGCATGCCGAAACAAAAAATTAGATACCCCATCATATCCCTGTGCGTTTGCCCAGCTTGCATAAGATAAATAGATCTGTGATGCGTGGGCTTCTTTTGTCATTTGTAAATTGAGGGCTTTGCAAATAGTTTCGCTTAAACGATTTGTGTTCATTTATTTTTAAATTTTAGGATTATAACTATGAAAAATTACCCACAAAAAAAGCTCCAATAAAATTAAAAGGGATAAATCAGAAGCTGACAATACCGTAAAAATGGATATTAACGCGATGGTCCTTGCAGATAGATTCGGCAATACGGGATATCGACACGAAGTTTATGTGTGTACTACAAATTAATAGCAACAAAGAATAAGATAGCTAAAATCTCAAAAAGGGTAACGAGCAAAATACCCCTTAATGCCTGTTTCTCTTCGACTGATTTGTCCATTTTTATAGAATTTAATTCGTTATGAATAGTTACAAAAGTAAAATTAAAATCTAAAAAAGCTCCAGAGAACAGCAAATAAATATTTAGGGTTTTGTCAAATGAATTTATAAAACAGCTCCGTTCAGCGTTGGTATTGAGATATCGGTGTATTCATTGGCAACGTCTTCAATAGTTTTTGAGCAATTAAAAAAGCCGGTAACCTTCTTTATGACACCTTCTACTAAAGCGTCCGGGCAACTTGCTCCACTGGTAATTAAAATGCGCACGGGCTTTTTTGCGGGCAAGTAGGAAAGCGTAGTTACCTCTTTTTTCTCACTCATTTTATAATGCCTTATTTCTTTTGAAGAAATGATTTCATCTTCTGATTTTATAAAGTAAGTAGGTAACTTATTTTCACATAATTCTACAAGATGAGAAGTATTGGAGCTATTATATCCTCCTAAAACAATCGCCAGATCGGCAGGAGTATCCAAAAGAGCATATACAGCGCCCTGGTTTTCATTTGTGGCATAGCAAAGCGTATCTCTTGTGTCCGCAAATCTTTCCGCAACATTGGCATCTGATAAATCGTATTTTTTCATCATCGTTACCTTCAAGAATTCTGCAATGGCTTGAGTATCGCTTGCAAGCATGGTGGTTTGATTAACTACACCAATCCGTTGCAGATCAGTGTCCACTTTAAAACCTTCGGAATACTGACCTGCAAACTGAGTGTAAAAGTCTTCAGGATCACAAACGCCTGAAATATAATTCGAAAGTTTTATTGCCTCCTTCATATCCTTCACAATTACGGTGGGAGAGTGGACGGCGCTATGGCTAAAGGTGGCTCGTGTCTCTTCATGCAATGGCTTGCCATGAACTATAACGCTGTAACTATTTTTTGCAATTGCCTGCGCGCGATTCCATACTTTCTCTACAAAGGGACAGGTGGTATTGTATTGTTCGATCTCCACACCTGCCTGTAATAGTTTTTGTTCGATCTCAAGAGTAGTTCCAAACGCGGGAACCACCACAATATCTCCTGGTTTAAGCGTATCAAATGGTATAAGTGTATTCCCTTTTGTGTCCATTAAAAACTGTACGCCTCTGCTCCGCAGATCATCATTTACATGCGGATTGTGTATCATTTCGCTCAACAAATAAATTTTCTTGTCCGGATTTTCTTCTACGGTCTTAAACGAAATTTCAATGGCATTCTCTACCCCATAACAAAATCCAAAGTGTCTTGCAAGATATATATGCACTTCTCCAAAATCTAAAAAACTGGGAGTAAAATCTTTTTTCAGTTTATCATCAAATTTTCGGCGGTTCTTAATAGCTGTAATTAGGGGACTACGATAGATAATCGGAACGTCAAATTTTTTCATAGCGCTTATTTCTGCTTCAAAGGTACAACGTACAGGTCAAGCAAAATAAGCGAACAGATAATATTGACTAATTTCAGTTTTTTTTAAGAAAAAAAATTATGTCAGAAAAAAAGAACAACCTTACTCAGCCTAAATGGAGCTACGCAACTAACGTCTATGAAGTTAATTTAAGACAATACACGCCAGAAGGTACTTTCAACGCTTTTACAAAGCATCTTCCCCGGCTAAAAGATATGGGAGTGCAGATTTTATGGTTTATGCCAATAACTCCAATCAGCGAAAAAGACCGTTTGGGTATCTTAGGCAGTTACTATGCAATAAGCAATTATAAAGAAACCAATCCGGAATTTGGGACGATGGACGACTTTAAAATCCTGGTACTTGAAGCGCATGAATTGGGACTTAAAGTGATTGTGGATTTTGTAGCTGACCATACAGGTAATGATCATCACTGGCTCACTGAACATCCTGAATTTTATGTGCCGGGAGAAAATAACGAAGCGTTGCATCCACATGGGTGGAGTGATGTGTCTCAACTCAATTATGATAATCCGGAAGTATGGAAGTACATGATAGATGTAATGAAATTCTGGATAAAAGAGTGTGACTTAGATGGATACCGTTGTGATATGGCGCACCTTGTCCCGATCGAGTTTTGGATTCAGGCAAAAAAGAAGGTCTCAAAAATTAAAGACCGTCTTTTTTGGTTGGGTGAGTGTGAAGAGCCGGAATATCACCAGGTTTTTGATGCAACTTACACATGGAGATGGATGCACGCATCTGAAGAATTTTATCATCAAAGGATGAATCTCCAAAGCTTAATAGCTGTTTTGTATAAATCGGTAACTGAATTTCCATGCAAGGCTATCAGGCTTTATTTTACATCCAATCACGATGAAAATAGCTGGAACGGAACAGAATATGAAAAATATGGGGAGGCTGCACAACTATTTGCTGTATTTGCCTGCACCTGGAACGGGATTCCATTGATCTATTCGGGGCAGGAACTACCCACTAAAAAACGATTGAAATTTTTTGAAAAAGATCCTATTGACTGGGATGGCAATTTTGGACTTCACACTTTTTATAAAACATTATTAACTCTTAGGTCAAATAATAAATCCCTTCGTGGTGGTGATGCGGCGGTGCTCACCCAAATCATTTCATATCCTGATGATCAGCGTGTTTTTTCTTATTTGCGTAAGCGGGGGTCCGAACAAGTGTTGGTAATTTTAAATTGTTATGGCGAGGGATTAAATTTTGAGGTAAAAGGCGTAGCCGGAGTTTTCAGAAATGTGTTTGGTGGTGACGATATTGATTTTAAAAAGAATAAAGATGTATATCTTAATGCCTGGGGATATTTAGTATTTGAGAGAATTTCTATATTGTCCTGAAGATAAAAGCCATGAGCTATATTTTAAAACTCTCTCACCGGCGCCGATCTTTAAACTTTTGCCAGGAGAGAATAGCTGCTGCGATGAGATTATAAAGTAACAAGTATTTCTTTGAACTGCTCTAATGTAATAACATGTATGGCTGCAAAAGTTATTGATTTCAATACATTGAAATGCTTGTCATTTGTAATCAGTTAATGTGCATTTGCCGCGAATGCACAATCAGAAAACTTATTATCATCCGGGTCAACAACAATGAGGTTTAAATGGAAATGAATGTCAGATTTTTTTACGTTATCCAGAAGCGTAAATGCACCGATTAATAATTTTGCAGTTTCTTTAGAAAAATCTCGGTTTTTTTTCCTCATACTCCAGCAATATATCATTTGAAAGATATAATTCAAATGCTTTTTTGTACAACAAATCTAAAACAATTGCAAACTGAGATCTCCTGGATACCGAACGAAGCACGGCATTGGTGTCTATGACTATTCTAAAAGAAGGCATCTTTTTCTACCAGAATTTGATGACGTTTTTGATCTGAGTAACCTTTATAATCCCATGCAGCATCTGCTTTATCGCGGGCTTTATCAAGCAAATAACGTGCTATTAGATCTTTTATTTTTACAAGTTCTTTTTCAGGTATATCTGTAGAAAAAAGTTTCAACATTTCTGATTGTACATTGCTGAGTGGTGGCTGTACAGAGGAAGAATCCATAACGAAACATTTGTTCTCAGAAAAATCAAGTTTATTCATGCGCATTATTTTTATTGAAATTAAGGCTGTATGGCCTCATTGAATTCTTGAATGTGACTATCTGGCATTTTAAAAGAATTTTATAATGATCTGATAATAGTGATTTTTGAAAAGTAACATCTTTTGCTGGTAATCGCTAACGCCTCATCCAAACACAGCATTTATTAAAAGTTGATTAATATTGTGAGGCTTTTATTCACCTAAAAATTTTCAATTATGGCAGATGTATGGTTAAATTCCTTAATCACCAAAAGTCCACAGGAGGGTTTTGAACTGGCAATCACTTTATCAAGAAGAGGTGTAAAGTACACCCAACCCGACATGGATGTGCTTAAAAAACTACGTCATGAATATGCCAATGATGCGGATTCGCTTACGGCTGCGTCACATGTTATTGCTGTAAATTTTCAAACAGTAGCTGCTGCTAATAATTATTGGAGATAGTTGAATGCACCCACTCAGTCTCACGGTATCCGTCTGGCTGGAATTACTCAATGAATATTGGACATTCGTTAATGATGAGGTGAGGATGAAAATATTTATCGGTTATCCTTTTTCAATTCCTTTAAGCATCGGTACAAACGAGAAGTCTGAAAAAGTTTCTTCATCGTAACTGCCGTCCTCCTTTTTGGTGAGTCGCAGCATTTTTTGCTTTCCATTGTCATCAAGTGGAATTACCATCTTACCTCCTGTTTTTAATTGTGCAATCAGTTTAGGCGGGATGTAAGGAGCTGCGGCAGTAATAATCATATTGTCAAAGGGCGAGTAGGTTGGTAGGCCCTCAAAGCCGTCACCACAAAAGTATTTAATGTTAGGATATTTGGATCTTAGAATGAAAAATTTGTTCAGTTCGAATAACTTTTTCTGTCTTTCAATAGTAAATACCTGTGCTCCCATTTCCGCCAGGATGATGGCCTGGTAGGCGCTTCCTGTTCCTATTTCAAGAATTTTTTTAAAAGGTTGAACTTCCAGCAACTGTGTTTGATAAGCCACGGTATAGGGTTGGGAAATCGTTTGTCCTTCACTGATAGGGAAAGCTCTGTCCTGGTAAGCAATGTGCTCCAATGCAGTATCTAAAAAATAATGCCGTGGCACATTCAACATAGCTTTCAACACATCCTCGTCTGTGATACCCTTGTCGCGCAGAGAATCAATTAGTTTTTTTCTAAGCCCTTTATGCCGGTAAGTATCTTCAAACTTTCGCATGGTGCAAGTTAAATTTTTTTGACTTTATTACTATAAAAAATAAATAGATGAGCTATAAGACACTGGTTAAAAATCACGCAACTTATATAAAATTTTTTTTAGGAAATAATGCGTATTTGGGATTTAAAAATAACAGATGTTTTTTGGGTAATTTTATGATGTGTTTCTCTTTAATTAGTAACTTCTTAATATATACAAGGCAACTTACATCGTTTAATAGGTTTTGGCACGGTTTTGAAAGTGTAGTTGTTAAATATTTATCTAATAAAATTAAAAAGCGATAATCATGATGAAAATAGTAAAAGCATTTACTGCCGGTGTGGTATTGGGGATTTTGTTTGCTCCACAAAAGGGTACTAAGACAAGAAAAAGAATTTCAAAAATTTTTAAAGATTACAAGGAAGACGTGAAAGATTACGCTGTAGATGTAGTGGATAAGGTAGAGTCTAAAGTTCATTCAGCAAAAAAGAGTATTAAGAAAGCATAGTAATTACCAACCGCATTATTTGATCTTGTAATTTTTCTACAAAAGAATGAGTCAGTTATTATAAAGCTGTGTGTCTGCCGTTTTTATTTTTGCATCGGATTTATTCCGATATTTCAAATTGAATCCAATATCCTTTAGATTGAAAATATGACTGATTAAGTTTTTCCAATAGACTGATGACCATTAAAAAACCTTTAAAGTGATAGTAAACATTTTACTATCACTTTTTTTTATGAAATATTTTGCTGTACAGTTTTCTGTTCAATCCATTTCTCTGTCACCCTTTAACCGTCTATTAAAATATTTGATAGATAAATGATTGATTTAAGTTGATCATGCGTGTCCAGGCTATTTCTATAAAAATCTTCACGGGCAGAAAGGATGAATTAAATTATTATTTCCATTTACTGCAGAATGCAAGAGCAATTTGCATTAAACTACGTACTATTGTTAAATCTAAAGTCAACTTTGGTGCAATTCTATTCTTATATTAATTTCACTTCATTATTCCGGCTATAATCATATTTTACAATGAAACATTTGAGTGCCTCGATTATTCTATTTATTTCGTTCATTTTTCATGGTACTGCCCAAAACATTGATACCACTCTGGCCCGTTATGCCAGCAATTATGGCCAGGAGAGGATCTATCTGCATTATGATAAATCCTCTTATGCTCCGGGCGAAACAATTTGGTTCAAATTGTACATGATGCAGGCAATCTATCCTGCCATAGAAAGCAAAACCGTTTACATTGACTGGACAGATGAAAATGGAAAGCTACTGTTACATAGCCTAAGCCCAATGCAGGTAGGTACTTCTTTTGGACAATTTGAAATTCCCGATAACTACACAGGTAAATTCATCCACGCAAAAGCCTATACGAAATGGATGCTTAATTTTGATTCTGCCTTTTTATACAATAAAGATATCAGAGTTATTAGTGATGCAAATACTTCTCTTTCTACAAAAACTACTATTATTCCGGAGCTAATCTTTTTTCCTGAAGGTGGTGATGCCGTTGCCGGTATTATGAATAAGATTGCTTTTAAAGCCAACGATCAGTACGGAAGGCCGGTAAAAATTAAAGGAATAGTAAAAAGTAGCAGCGGAGCTTTAATAGACAGCTTGAATGTGCTGCATGATGGCATGGGTTATTTTTTTATTCAACCTAAGCCAGGCGAAACGTTTTCGGCAAATTGGGAAGATGAGAAGAAAAATAAACATGTGACTTCGTTGCCCGGAATAAAAAATTCAGGCATATCATTACAGTTAAGTATCTCCGGCACTAAAAGGAATTTTTTGGTTAGCTCATCATCGACAACAATTTCCGGGAGCAACAGAATTCACCTCGTAGGAACGATGTACCAGCAACCTGTTTTTACAGTCACAAAGGAATTAGTTGACAGGGCAGCACAAGGGATCATCCCAACGGAAACTTTACCAAGCGGCATCCTTACCATTACTGTATTCGACAATCAATGGAACCCGCTTGCAGAGCGTATCACTTACATCAATAATAAAGAATATTCTTTTGAACCGGAAATGAATGTACAGCATTGGGGTTTGAACAAGCGCGCAAAAAATGAGATTGAGATATCAGTGCCCGATAGCATGATGGCTAATTTATCTGTTTCAGTGACTGATCTGGGGATAGACAGGGATACCGCGGATAATATCATTACTCATTTGTTGCTAACAGGCGAATTAAAAGGCAAAGTAAATAATCCGACCTACTATTTCTTAAACAACAGCGATTCAATGATGCGCCAATTAGATCTTGTAATGCTTACTCACGGATGGCGCAGGTTTGATTGGGAAAAAGTAAAACAAGGAAAATACCCGACAATTACCTATCAAAAGGATACGGCTTATCTTTCAGTATCCGGGAAAGTGTATGGGGCCACCTCTTCGCAGTTGAGGCAGGCAGGAGAGATTGTTTTACTTGTGAACCAAAAGCAATCCGGAACACAAGTATTTACGACACCACTTTCTTCGGATGGCAGTTTTAATGATAAGAGTTTAATTCTTTTTGACACCGCACGTATTTATTACCAACTTCCAAAAGCTAAAGGAGTGGCGGACGTTTCTGTGCAGTTCATGCAGAATCGCCTTCCTGCTTTTTCAAGCAATGCAAAAGCGTCCGGTATAAATTACAATCATCTTTCTGATACTTCCGGCAACCGGTATCATCTCCAGTTATCTGATGCTCTTGCGCGACAGCTAAAATATTTGAAAGGGAAAGTGCTGGCAACAGTTAATGTAACTGCCAAAACAAAATCCAATACAGAATTGATGGATGAAAAATATACTTCCGGTTTATTTAAGGGTGGCGATGGTTATGAGTTCGATTTGGTAAATGACCCTTTCGCAGTATCGTCTATGGATATTTTTCAATATCTGCAAGGCAAGGTTGCAGGGCTCCAGATCAACACAGCTACCAGCCCGCCAACTCTGCAATGGAGAGGTGGAAGTCCAACTATTTATTTAGATGAAATGTCCACCAGTCCTGATATGGTTTCTTCTGTACCTGTTTCTGATGTAGCTTTTATCAAAGTTTTTCGTCCTCCTTTTATGGGTGGTATGGGGGGAGGTGCCGGTGGTGCGATTGCTATTTATACCCGCAGAGGGAATGATGTGAAACAGGAACCTGGTAAAGGCTTATCTAATAATACAGTAACCGGTTATACAGCTATTCGCCAATTTTATTCACCCGATTATGAAAATGATCCTCCTCCCGATAGCGAAGCAAAAGATTTAAGAACTACTCTTTACTGGAATCCGTCGGTAGTGACTGCACCCGGTAAAAACAAAGTACTGCTTAAATTCTTTAATAATGATTTCACGGATGCTTTTCGCGTAATCATAGAAGGTATGACAAGTGATGGGCGGCTGGCACACATAGAACAGGTAATGGAGTAGTTGTGAATTGTGAGCTTTCAATCGTAAGCTTTAATCCTCAACCTTCAGAATTCAGAATTGCGCTTTCAGCTTTTTCTAATAAGGACAATTTTTTTACTTCATTTTACCCTATTTTTGCCACCCAAAAATTAAGTAAAAATAGATATGGATAATTTGATTTATGTAATTCCGGCAATGGGAATTGTTGGGTTGCTTTATACTTTTATAAAGTTTGCATGGGTAGATAAGCAGGATGCCGGTAATGAAAGGATGAAGGAAATCAGTACTTATATTGCTGATGGCGCTATGGCATTTCTTAGAGCTGAGTGGAAAATTCTCACTTATTTTGTAATAATTGCTGCCATATTGTTAGGCATTATGGGTTTTAGCAGCGCCAATAGCCATTGGAGCATTGCTATCTCATTTATTTGCGGAGGTTTTTTAAGCGCTCTCGCGGGCTATATCGGAATGAAAGTGGCTACGAAGGCGAACGTACGAACCACACAAGCCGCACGTACCAGTTTATCCAAAGCGCTTAAAGTGTCATTTACGGGCGGAAGTGTAATGGGCCTTGGAGTTACAGGTTTGGCTGTATTAGGTTTGGGGGGTTTGTTTATCATTTTAAAATTCATTTTTGCTCCTCACGCTTTGGCTGACAGTATGGAGATGGAGCGCACTATCGAGATATTAACCGGCTTTAGTCTTGGAGCTGAAAGTATTGCTTTGTTTGCACGCGTGGGTGGTGGTATTTATACAAAGGCAGCCGATGTGGGCGCAGACCTTGTAGGGAAAGTAGAAGCGGGTATTCCTGAGGATGATCCCAGGAATCCGGCTACTATCGCTGACAATGTGGGAGATAACGTAGGTGATGTGGCAGGCATGGGTGCTGATCTTTTTGGTTCTTATGTGGCTACTATTTTAGCGACCATGGTGCTGGGCAGAGAAACAATTTCAAATGATGCATTCGGTGGCATGGCTCCTATTTTATTGCCGATGCTGATTGCTTCCATGGGTATTTTATTTTCTATCATAGGGACTTTTTTTGTAAAAATTTCTGACAAAGATGGTATGCATACTTCTGTTGTTCAGAAAGCATTAAACATGGGAAACTGGGGCGCAATCATCCTTACAGCTATTGCCGCTTATTTTCTTGTGATATGGATCATGCCTGATACAGATATGATTTTAAGGAATCACCATTTTACCAGGAATGGAGTGTATGGAGCCATCATAGTTGGGCTGGTCGTTGGCACATTGATCAGCTTTATTACTGAATTCTATACGGCAATGGGCAAGAGACCGGTTGATTCTATTGTACGCCAGTCTTCTACCGGACATGCTACCAACATAATTGGCGGGCTTGCTGTAGGGATGGAAAGTACTTTATTTCCGATTCTTGTATTGGCTTCCGGAATTTATATGTCATACTGGTGTGCCGGTTTATACGGCGTTGCTATCGCTTCCGCTGGTATGATGGCTACTACGGCCATGCAATTAGCAATCGATGCATTTGGCCCTATAGCGGACAATGCAGGCGGTATTGCTGAGATGTGTGAGTTACCAAAAGAAGTGCGTGAAAGAACAGATATACTCGATGCGGTAGGAAACACTACTGCTGCCACAGGAAAAGGTTTTGCGATTGCTTCTGCTGCGTTGACTTCCCTGGCATTATTCGCTGCTTTTGTAGGAATTGCGAAAATTGATGGCATTGATATTTACCGTGCTGATGTGTTATCCGGATTATTTGTCGGTGCGATGATACCGTTTATATTTTCTTCATTAGCGATACGTGCAGTGGGTGAAGCCGCCATGGCAATGGTAGAAGAAGTGCGCAGGCAGTTCCGTACTATTCCAGGCATCATGGAAGGAATAGGAAAGCCTGAGTATGAAAAATGTGTTGCAATCTCTACCAATGCGTCTATCAGAAAGATGATGTTGCCCGGTGCAATTGCTTTACTTTCACCGGTAATCATCGGGTTTATTTTTGGCCCAGAAGTATTGGGCGGGTTTTTAGCAGGCGCTACCGTAAGCGGGGTGCTGATGGGTATTTTTCAAAACAATGCCGGCGGTGCCTGGGACAATGCAAAAAAATCTTTTGAGAAAGGCGCTGTCATTAATAATGAAACTCATTACAAAGGTTCAGAGCCGCATAAAGCCTCCGTTACAGGCGATACCGTAGGCGATCCTTTTAAAGATACTTCAGGTCCGAGTATGAACATACTTATTAAATTAATGAGTATCGTTGCATTGGTAATTGCACCTACACTGGCACATAATTTCCAGTCTAAAATCAATAATGAAAGGCGTCAAAAAATTGAAAACCTAAACTACCTTGAAAAGACAGCCTTAAGTGAACAGGCAGGTGATAATAAAGATCAATGGTCACTTATCGTTGCGCCTGGCGCCGACCGCGCTAATGCAGAAAAAGCCATAAAAAAGTTCATTGATGTTTTGGCGCAGGATCATCTCATTAAGAAAGATACTTATTCAGTTGCTGTTGAAAAAGGTGAATTGTATATAGATGGAGATAAACAACCTGAAGATATCACCGG
>JBDTJI010000014.1:0-10158 GCA_039935935.1 Ginsengibacter sp.
GAGTACCTGATGCAACATTCGCCTGAATATGTGCAGATTTATCACTCGCAAAAAAGTACTACAGATTTGGAAGTGCAAAAGAACTGACAAAAAAGTATTTATATTTTAAAATCAAATGGATTACAATCTTAACATAGAACACAAAACTTCAACGAAAGCTGCATTAAAAAAAATGCTGCAGTTTATGACGGAGGAAAAAAGAAATTTAATCATTGCGGTTTTGGTAATGGCATTAAATTCAGGAATTGCCATGCTCACGCCGTACCTGATTGGCTATACAATTGACCACTATATTCAGACTAAATTATATAAAGGGCTTATAACCTTTACCGGTATCCTATTAGGGCTTTATCTCATTTCTGCAGTAACAGATTATTTACAAACGAAGATAATGGGAAGCATCGGGCAACGAATGTTGTACAGCCTTCGCAATGCAGTCTTTAATAAAATTCAAAGATTCCCGGTTGCATTTTTTAATCAGAATAAAGCCGGCGATTTAATATCCAGGATCAATAACGATACGGATAAAGTAAATCAGTTCTTTTCTCAATCGTTGTTGCAATTTGTGGATAGCATTTTCAATATGCTCGGTGCATCCATATTCCTTTTATGCATCCATATAGAGCTTGGTGCAGCAGCTTTAGTGCCGGCAGTGTTTATCCTTATTTTCGTACAAATCATTTCTCCATTGGTGAAGAAAAAAAATGCTGCGACCTTAAAAAGCACCGGGGGGCTAAGTGCGGAAATTCAGGAAAGTCTTGGCAATTTTAAAACCATTGTCGCTTTTAACAGACGGGATTATTTCCGTACTAAATTTGATGTTGCAAATGTAATCAACTACAAAGCTGCTCTGGGTGCCGGCCTGGTAAATAGTGTGTTTGTTCCCGTATTTACTTTGTTTTCGAACATTGCGCAATTGATTGTACTCGCCTTCGGCATTTATTTAATTTCAATAGGAGATTTTACTGTTGGATTATTGATCAGCTTTATAGCTTATGTACAATATTTTTATCAGCCTTTACGCCAGATGGCCACACTCTGGGCAAGCTTTCAAACGGCTATGGCGGCATGGGACCGGATTTCAATTATTTTAAATTTAGATTCTGATATTGTACAGAAGTCCGGAATTCCACCTAAACCTATTCCAAATGCTCCTTTGCTGACTTTCAAAAATGTTTCCTTTAAATACCCTGACGGTAAAGATGTGCTGCATGACATTAATTTCACCCTGGAGCAGGGAAAAGACTATGCGTTCGTAGGACCGACGGGTGGAGGAAAAACTACTACTGCGTCTTTAATCGCAAGATTGTATGATCCCACAGAAGGTGAAGTATTTTTAAATGGAAATAATCTGCGCACCTACCCACCGGGAGAACTCAGCAAAAGAATAGGCTTTATTTTACAGGAACCGTTTTTATTCAATGGCACTGTACGTGACAATATTTTATACGGTAATGAAACCTATAAACTTTTAGACAAAGAACAATTCAACCAAGCGCTTAATGACGAAGGCCTGGATTATTTGGTTGATAGATTTGAAAATGGGTTAGAAACTAAAATCGTTTCCGGTGGTGATTCCATGAGCCTGGGTGAAAAACAACTGATTGCTTTTATAAGAGCTGTTTTACGGAAACCAAACCTATTGATTTTAGATGAGGCTACTGCCAATATTGATACCATGACCGAGCAACTATTAGAAGATATTTTAGACAAATTACCGGCTTCTACTACTAAAGTAATCATAGCCCATCGCCTGAACACGATTCAGAATGCCGATGAAATTTTCTTTGTCAATTCTGGTGAAGTGACCCCCGCTGGCAATTTTGATAATGCTCTGAAATTGCTATTGGAAGGCAAGAGAGAAAGCTAATTTGGATACTTCATGGTAAAGTAAAATCACGATATTTTAATAAAACACTAGAAGGTTGCCTGCGCACATTTCATGGCTGCAAATCTCATAAGTTTTTGAAAACGATGCAGAAATATAAAGTGTAAGCTCATTATTCACCTTAATATAATTTACTTGTAGTTTTTACAATAAAACAGTATCTGGTTTTTGCAAAAAAAGTTATTTTGAAATTTGATTATAATCAGATATAAAATATTAATAAAAGATGCAAATAAATAATTTAAGATATTTTCTATTAGATAAATTGATATCAATTCAAGATGTCGATCTGTTAAAAAAAATAAATACACTCATTGGCAATGTAGATATCAGTAATCCTGTATTTAAAACTACTGAAAATCAAAAGAGCATGCTCGAAAAAAGTGAAATAGATATAGAGAATGGTAACTTGATAACCGATGAAGAATTAAATGAAGAGGAAGATCAATGGCTAAACAAATAGTCTGGACGAGCACAGCTCGGAAAGCAAGGTAAGAAATTCTTGAATATTGGATTAAACATAATCGATCTGACACAACAAAGTTGCTCTGATACGGTCTGAACTATCAAGGTAAACCGACAGACTTTAAAAATGTGAAAGTTTCCCTGGTGAATAATTTTTCCTTGTTTTTAGATTGAGGAGAGCAACATCATTATTGTAGGACTTTGGGACAATAGAAAAAATCCGCAGGACTTTTGGACAAATCTGGAATTGCAAAAGCGAACGGTCATTTATTGTTAACGATTTTAATGACTTTTAGCCTTGAAAACCTCTGAAACCTCTTTACCAATTCTTAGTGAACAAATTTTCAGGCGGAGTTTCTATAAACGAGATATCGGGTAATTGACCAAAAGGTTTAAGGTTGCCTAAGCACAGTTCGTAGCTGCAAATCTTATAGGTCTTGACAAACGGATAAGCTCTCAACTTTTCAAACCAGAAATATAACCACTTAATTCTTCCAAAACTTCTTTTTTTCTCCTTCTTGATACATCCACAAATGTACCATCCTTCAAAATCAGGTTATTCATTTGTTGAGCATATCCTGATACAAATTCCGCATTTATGAGATGAGATTTATGAACCCGAATAAATTTATGAGGAATTAATATATCCTCATATTCTTTTATCGTTCTGGAGGTGAGAATAGGATGATAATTGGACAGATAAAATTTAGTATAGTTACTCATTCCTTCACACCGAATAATATCGCCCGGTAAAAAAAATTGCAAGCCACTACTGGTAGGTAATGCTAACTTATGGCAGGCTTTATTGACCTGCTGTAGATTATCCAATAGGTTTTTTATCGCCATATCTTTATTAAGGTTCAACTCTGTTTTTTGCAAAAACCGATTGAAAGTTTCACGAAGTTCATCAGCGTCAATAGGTTTAAGTAAGTAATCCAATGCGCTGAATTTAATAGCCTGAATAGCATATTTATCATAAGCTGTTGTAAAGACAGTATCGAAAGTAATTTTTGAAACTGACTTTAATAATTCAAATCCATTTTGATAAGGCATTTCAATATCGAGAAATACAATATCAGGTTTAAACTCATTTATCAATTGTAAAGCATCCATAGAATTAGTGGCAAATTTTACCGCAGTTATTTCCGGCAAATATCTTTCAATCATCAATAGCATAACGCTTACAGCTACCTGCTCATCATCTATAATAAGCGCTTTGGTCATAAATTAAAAATAAGAAAATCGAACTTTTTAGAAATATTTTATTATTTGATTTCGCCTGTTAAAGGAAGCATGATCAATACCCTGGTACCAGAAACTTCATTCTCATCATTTATTAAATCATTTATTTCAATTACGATTTCTTTCCCAAATTGCTGCATCAGCGCTTCGCTTCTGTCTTGTACCAGTTTCATTCCTTTTGACTGGTGTTTGATATCTACCGATCTAGATTCTTTTATTTCTTCAGATTTACGGCGACCTATCCCGTTATCCGCTATCTCACATACCAGTGTCTTGTCTCCTGATAAACTGAAGTGAATCTTAATTTCGCGGCCACCCTTCTTGTGCATTAACCCATGCCATATAGCATTTTCAACAAAAGGCTGTACCATTAGATTAGGGATTTTTATTTCATCTGCATCGAGGTTTTCTTCAAGGTAAATATTATATTCGAATGTATCTCCAAATCGTGTCTTTTCTAACGACAAATACAAATGAAGCATACTTATTTCTTCATCGAGCGTTATAAAATTCGTTTCAGAATATTGAAGCACTAACCGTATCAATTTTGAAAATTGAGAAAGATATTTATTAGCGCTTTCCACATCACCTCCTAATACAAATTGCTGAATTGAGTTGAGGGAGTTAAAAATAAAATGTGGGCTCATCTGGCTTCGTAGTGCAGTTAGTCTTTCTTCTGCAAGTTTTTGCTGCGTTTGCAATAATTTAATTTTATTTTTTTCCAGACTTTTATTAGTTCTTAATTTCACTATGCGTTCCGCACAGCGAGCTGCGACGTCAGTTAGTATTTGCAAATGCCATTTTGTATAATAATTAAAATAAGAGCTCTCGCTATCAATCACTCCAAGTACCTGATTTTCATATATAATTGGTACAGCAATTTCTGAACACCTTTGTGCATCGTCAAGAATATAGCGACAATCTTTGGTTACATCCGGTACCATTTCCGCAACACCTGTTTTGGCTACAGTGCCGACAATGCCACTGCCAACCGGTATTTCAATAGGGCTTAGTATTGTATTTCCAGAAAACATCTCATTCTCAACCATAATAACTTTGGGCCCCCACGCTGCCTTCTGTACAAGGTTATTTGTTCTTTTATCCTTTAAATAAATTACACAATCCTCGAAGTTTAACTTAGAAATACATTGTCGTGCAACATCCCAGAGCAACTCATCTTCTGTTTCTGTAACACTCATTAAACGGTTAAAATAATTTGTAACCTCTTCCACCTCGAGTCGGTATTGCAGGTGTTCTGAAATTAATTTCTGAGTATTTATCTTTTTCTCATTTTTTGTCTGAACTGCTTTTTTCCATTTTTTTAAAACCAGAAAAATGATAGTAATAAAGAAACAAATGGTAATCAAAATGAACCACCACGAAAACCAAAACGGGTTATTTATCATAAAGGAAAAAGTTACTGTGTTCGAAGGAACATTATTATTGAGTAAGGCTTTTACCTGGAAAGAATATTTACCGGGAGGCAAATTTTGATAAACGGCAACCTCTTTATCCACCCAGTCAAGCCATGTAGTATCCTTTAATCCCACCATCCGGTAAGAGTACCTTATATTTCGTGCATCGGATAAACAGATCGCCTTAAATTGAAATTCAATTGCGTTTACATTATAGGGTAATTCAATGCCTGAATAAAGTTTTTTTTTCAATATAGAAATATTTTTATCGACAGTATCTAATAAAAGAACATTGTCAATATTTAACGACAGCGTTTTACTAATTGCTGCATTGTCGGCATAAAAAGAGCTGAGGCCGGAAGAAGTAGCAACCCATATAGTATCATCGTCATCATGAAAAAGCGTCACCGTTTGGTAATTAGAAGATAAAAAGCCATCATCGGGTGTGTAGTTGTTAATGTAAATATTCTCTTCATTTTGCTTAATGGACGAAATGCCGCCATAACCGGCTGCCCAAATGGTTTTCTGATTGTCTATTGCAAGGCTCAGATAAATATTGGATTGTAATCCATTCTTGTCGGTTATTATTCTTCTTACCTGCAATAAATTTTTATTATTAAAAAAGCATTGCCATACACCATCACCTTTTGTAGCAATCCAAACATTTCCAGATTTGTCTGATTTTATATCCGTTGCATTAGGAATGTTATTCCCATTTAATAAATAGAGTTTTAGTTCATCTTTTATAAAATGAAATATACCTTTTTGCCCGATGAACCACAACGAACCATCCGGGCCACTGATACAACTTCTAAACATTTCAGTGTTATCACCATTAACTTTAAAAAAATAATTTTTAAATAAGAACTTATCACTTACAGGATCATAGCTGATTTTTGAAAATCCCCCATCTCCTCCCGTATAAATATTTTGATTTGCATCTTCATAGAAAAAATAATTACTGTTATTACTCAATCCCTCATTTGTAGTAAAATGTAATAAATGCTTTTTCTTCAGTATAGAAATTCCCTGGTAACCTGATCCCATCCACAGCCATCCTCTGCTGTCTTCATATATAGCCTTTATTTCTGCGCGCGTTACAGCGCGTCCATTATCAGGAAAATAATTTTTTAATACTACGCCATTCCTTCTGTAAATTTTTCCCCGGTTAGTACCAAAAATCAATTGATTGTTTTGTAATCGAATGATGCTAAATATTTCTGGGCTTATGTTGTCGGGTTCATTTTTATAAGAATAAAATATCCGGGGTTTTTGATACAGTAAATTGTCATGCATTCCTATCCAGAAATTATTTTCATTGTCAACCAGTAAACAGGATGGCCAAAGATTGATGCCCCCCGGCACCTCACTTTTTTTTTCTAACTGTTTGGAAGAAGGATGGAATTTATAAATACCCCCGCAAGCAAGGTAGTAAAGTTGACCTTTATGTTCTGTCAATGCAACTGCGATCGAATTATTGTCGTTAAGGCGGGTAATTTTATTTTTAACAATCCAACCGAAGCCACCAAAAATAGTTGCAAAATAAACCGAATCTTCTTTGCCAGGTACAAGGCCAACTACTTCATCATTAATATTTTCCTGCTGAGACGAAGTCCATATTCTTTTGAGATTTTTATTGGAGTACATGAACAAAGATCTTTCTCCGGAAAAGTATAAATCTCCGGCTTGGCTGATAGCAATTTTATAAACCTGATCAGATATCTTTTCACAATTCTCCCATTCGGGCAAGAGATATGAGGCAAGAGTAATGATTGAATCAGATATTATATCATTAATGATATTGGAAGTGAAAAAAGCAGGCCCTTTCGCTGTTGCAATCCACATATTGTTACGCTTATCCGGATAAATATCGTAAGTCGTGACGTCCGCTTCGTTAGTTCTTACAATCGATAATTTTTCATTTTTCAAATAGCATAGACCTGTAGCACAGGCAATCCAGAGCACTTTTCTTGCAGTGTCTTCTCTTATAGCATAAATTTTACCGGTAAAATACCATCCTGCCTTTAAGTAATTTTTAAATCTCTTGCCATCAAAAGAAGCAAATCCCGCAGAAGTCCCAACCCATAAAAACCCATTGCTATCCTGAGTAAGGCAGGTAATTTCAGAGGACGGCAAGCCGTTTTGAGTGCCCAATATTTTTGTTTGATAATTACTCTGTTCTTTGCTAAGATGAATGATATCATTATTCCAAAAATATTTTTTTGGCTGACCATGCATCGTTGCAAAGCATACACAAAAAATAGCTATTAAAACATATTTTCTCAAAGCCAGGTGGGATTTACATAATTTAAATTAAACAAATTGTCGGTCTTTATGGAATATATTTATACCCAATTTTATTATAGCGATTCCAGGAAATATGGCAACGCACCTGAGAGATCAATATCGGTATCAGACAAAACCATCTTTACAGGTTTGAGGATTGAATTAAAATTACTAACGGTATATTGACCTTAATCATAAAGAAATGTGACGGCCATCATTTTTAAAGTTGAGCCATGCCAATATTATTGCATATTCATAACACACATTGATATGCAAAAGATATTAGTTCCTACAGATTTTTCAAATAATGCTTTAAAGGCACTTGCCTATGCTGCCGAATTAGCCCAAAAATCGGGTGCTTCTATCTTGCTGTTGCATGTAATAGAACCGACAATCAATATGGTTACCATGCACGCAGATTCATCAGGTGAAAAAGTAGTCAAAGAAAGATCTGACGAACTCAATCTATCCTTACAGTCGCTTACAGAAGTGTATCCTGATATTATGGTAATGCCGCACCTGGCGGGAGGTTCTGTTATTTCATCGATACTTGCATATGCGGATAAGGAAAAGGTGGACCTGATTGTTATGGGAACAAAAGGTGCCAGCGGTCTAAAGAAATTTTTTATGGGAAGTGTTACCGCCGGAGCCATAGGCAAAACAAAAATTCCTATTTTAACTGTTCCTGTTTCTTATGAAATGGAAGAACCAGATGCTATTCTTTTTGCCACTAATCTATTTGAAAAAGATAAAGACGTGCTAAATAAAATTGTTTCTATTTCAAAACAATTTTCTGCGGTAATTCACGTAGCGGTATTTAAAGCCGATGATGGCGATAAAGCTGCAGATTTTATTTATAATGAAGAACAGTTAAACGATTACCTGCAATTTCTGAAAGAAACTTTTCCGGATGTGACATTCAGGGCGGCATTATTAAGCGGAGATGATTTTGAACTTACGGTAGACCATTATTGTAATAAAAATAAGGTGGATTTGATTGCGATGGTAACATACCCTAAGTCGTTCATTGAAAAAGTACTTGGAAAAAGTGTTACAAAAAATATGGCTTTCCAATCCACCATCCCTATCCTGGCAATACCCGCGATAGGCGAACGTGTACCGTAAATAAATGTTTTATTACATCATTTAATACCTCAAAAAATAAAACATGAAAGAGATCGCAAAAAAAATCAAAAAGAAAGAATTCAGCTACGAGGCTGATAAAAAATCATTCAAAGAGAAAAATGTAAGATCAAAAAAATTTCTTGCCGTTTTTGATGGATTCAAATTTTCAAAAAGCACCCTGGATTATGCAATACAATTAACCAAAGAGGCAGATGCCTACCTTGTAGGGATTTTTTTAGATGAATTTATATATCATTCTTATGATGTAGCACAAATTCTTATCTCATATAAAAATGCGGAAGAGTTATTAGGCGAGATGGCTACAAAAGACGAAGTAAAAAGAAATGGAGCAGTAAAGCAATTTGAGAAAGCATGTAGCGAAGCAGGCATTCAATATACTTTCCATCGTAACATTGGCATTGCTATACAGGAATTAAAAACGGAAAGTATTTTCGCAGATTTAATTATTATTAATGACAATGAAACATTTAACCGGTTTTTAGAAGATTCGCCTACTCGCTTTATTAAGGAATTACTTCCCGATGTACAATGCCCCGTACTAGTTGTCCCCGACCAGTTTAAATCGATAGATAAAATTACGTTGCTCTACGATGGTGGTCCTTCGTCTGTATTTGCAATTAAAATGTTTAGCTACCTGTTTGGAAATTTCTCGAATCTTCCGATAGAAGTATTTACAGTGAACGATCAGATGCAGGGTTCTCATTTACCCAATAATAAACTGATGCGCGAATTTATTAAGCGCCATTTCCCAAAAGCAAAATATGTAGTAGCGAAGGGAAATACAGAAGAACACATACTTGGCCATCTACTTTATCATAAAGGAAATGAATTAGTAGTATTAGGCGCTTACAGAAGAAGTGAGCTATCCCGCTGGTTCAAGACCAGTATGGCAGATATATTAATGAAAGAACTTGAAACGCCTTTATTTATAGCGCACAACAGGTAAAGAGTCATTACAAATTAATTCTTATAAATTTATAAAACGATGAAACAAATCTTAGTACCAACCGATTTTTCAAAAAGCGCCAACAATGCACTTGATTTTGCAGTTCAGTCTGCAAAGATTCTTCCTGCAGAGATCACACTGCTTCATTCTTTTGAAGTAAATGGTAATATGTATACTGATTACATGGGTGTAAACAAGGAGTTTACTCTGACTCTTTTTAATGAGGCGAATGAGAAATTAGCTGATCTTAAGCAACGTATTAAAGAAACCGATGGAGTAGTTGTAGATACATTAGTTTCTAAAGAACCATTACAAGAGGCTATTAAAAAATCAATAAAAGAAAAAGCATTTGACTTGGTGATAATGGGTACATTGGGAGCAAGTGGCCTTAAGGAAAAGCTATGGGGAAGCCGAACTTCGGCAGTAATTGGCAAGTCAGCGGTACCAGTAATGGTTATCCCTATAGATTATAAATGGGAAAAACCTAAAAAAATATTACTGGCTACCAATCAGTTTGAAAAGGAACCAGCTATCCTTAATTTTCTGTTTGAGCTTGCAGGACTTTATATGGCAAGTGTGCAGGTAGCCGTATTCACTGATGAAGACGATGATAAAGCCTTAACCTTTCTGGATCATAAAAGTAAAATCGCAGAATATGAAACCTTCCTAAAAGAATTATACAAGGATGATACACTCACTTCCACGCATCTGTATGGGGAAGAGTTTGAAGATACTTTGCATAATTTTATCAAAGAAAATGACATTGACTT
>JBDTJI010000015.1:0-7535 GCA_039935935.1 Ginsengibacter sp.
TCTGTAGTTGATTTACACATTGAAAAATTAACTGACAACTGGAAAGGCCTCAGCAATTTTGAGATATTAACGATTCAATTAACTTATTTTGAGAAATTTTATAATCTTGCAGTAGCCCACCAACAGCCAAACCTGATCGTGATACATGGCGTGGGCACAGGGAAACTCAGAAATGAAATTCATGAGATATTAAAAACAAAAAAGGAAGTAAGGACTTTTGCTAACCAGTACCATCATAATTTCGGATTTGGCGCTACGGAAATTTTTTTCCAATATTAATGCGAAAGAGAAATCTTGTTCAACGGCAAACAAGCTAACAAAGACTCTTGTTTTTGAGCTTGTGTATCAAATGCCGTAAAAAGGTTTAGATGCATGCCATAACTTAGGTGTGTTTTTGATTAACAAGAACTATAACATTAACCTTGCTTTTTGCAGTTGCTCTTTAATACAAAACTTCTTATCTTCGGGATTACTGCAAGCCAGGTTATCGCTCTTGTTAACGCAGGGGAGGAAAGTCCGGACAGTATAGAGCAATACACCGGTTAATAGCCGGTCCCGGTTTTTACCGGGAAGATAGTGCCACAGAAAATAACCGTCCCCACTGTAATGTGGAGATAAGGGTGAAAATGTGAGGTAAAAGCTCACAATTGTTGCGAGTAATTGCAACGATGGGTAAACCTTGTGTACTGCAATGCCACGTATATCAGCGTTTGAAGGCTGCTCGTCTGATGCTGAAGGGTAGGCAGCTAGATTGTTGCAGTAATGCAACAGCCAGATAAATGATAACCATCCGTTGTCAAACGGAGACAGAATCCGGCTTATAAGTTTGTAGTAAATGAATTGAAGGGCGGCCATTTCTGGTTGCCCTTTTTTAATGAGTTGATCAGGTATTCATTCCATTAATTTCTATTTTTTATCAAAATGGACTTACCTATCCGACGACTTTAAGAAAAGTTTCTCTAAATATTTAGTAATAAATAATTCTTTGTGCTTAATATTGAAACAATCTCAAACCCAGAAGTCATGATGAAAACATTTCTTGTTATTTTATTTATATGTTGTTCTGTTTATGGATTCTCTCAAAAAAAATTAAATCCGAATGATGACAGGGAAAATTTTTTCAGAATAGGGGCTAAGGCAGGAGTCAATATCAATAAGATAACGGGACAATCTTATAAAGACGGATTCAACTATAATTATTTGCTTGGTGGATTTATGCAATTTAATTTTTCAAAGACCTTTGGTCTTCAACCCGAGGTAAACTTTGTACAATCTTCTTCGGAGTTTACTAATGGTGCATCTGATGTATATGATGATCTTTTCAGAGATGGCAGCCAGCGCAAAGCCACGCTCAATTATCTAAAAATTCCTTTGCTTTTAAATATAAATGTTGGCTCCAGCAAAAGGGTAAAGCTCCAGGTAGGTCCTCAAATTGGTGGGTTACTTAATCAAAGTATTGACGAATTAAGAAACGATCGTGAAATTTTTAAGAAAAGCGATTGGTCTGCTGTTGGGGGCCTTTGGATACAACTTCCTCTAATCAATATTGGGGGGCGCTATGAAGTCGGTCTTTCTAATTTGAATGATATAGACAACACTGAAAAATGGAAGAGCCAGGCCTTCACAATTTTTGCCGGCATCACATTTTAATAAATTTTATTATTTTAATAAATTGTTTACCCGTTTTTTTAGCGGGTTTTTTTGTACATTCATTTTGCCAAACAAAAATTTCATGAATCAAATAGCTCTTGAAAATTTATTTCTGATAGATATTGAAACCGTGTCAGAGAAAGAACATTTTAATTTTTTGGATGATTCATGGAGGGGATTGTGGAGCGAGAAAATACAGAAGAGCCTACCAACAGGTACTACCGCTGAAGAATATTATCCGAAGCGCGCTGCTATTCTCGCAGAGTTTGCAAAAGTGGTTTGTATCAGTTTTGGCTATTTTAAAAAAGAGAATAAAAATGCTGAATCCGGTTACCGATTGCGTATTAAATCTTTCTGCTCTGAAGATGAAAAAGAAATTTTAGCCCGCTTTATTGAAACGCTCAAACAACTGCATGTTCAAAATCATCAATGGGTCTTTACCGGCCACAACATCAAAGAATTCGATGTACCTTTTTTATGTAGGAGAATGTTGGTAAATGGAATAGCGATACCATCTTACATTAACTTTCAAAATATGAAACCATGGGAGACACCTATATTAGATACCCTTCATCTCTGGCGGTTTGGGGATTACAAACATTACACTTCTTTAAAGCTATTAGCAGCAGCACTGGGAGTTCCATCACCTAAAGATGATATCGATGGCAGCCAGGTAGGTCATGTTTATTGGAAAGAAAAAGACCTTGCCCGCATTGCGGTTTATTGTCAGAAAGATGTTTTAACGGTCGCTAATGTAATACTACGATTTAAAGGTATGCCTTTGTTGAACGATGAACAGGTGGTTTTTGTAGATCAACAATAATTAAATTCGCTGTATTTACCGCTTTGTGAAATATAGCTAATGATATTCCATCGCATTCTATATCGATATGACGAATCTGTGCGGCCCACAGCCATAATCCAAAAACAGCATTTCAAAAATAAAAGTGAAAGAATGGACAGGCTTCTTGGTTATCTTTTCAAAAAACTATCTTTGAGGTCATGAATATTTATCCACACGACACGGTTGTTCCTTTTAAGGATTCGTCTGATAGCAAGAAGAAGCAGGTGGAGAATATGTTTGATAAAATCGCTTTCCGCTATGATTTTCTGAATCGGTTTTTAAGCGCTGGCATTGATGTGGGATGGCGTAAAAAGGCAATCAAACAATTGGTTTCTTCGCAACCCAAAAAAATATTGGACGTAGCAACAGGTACCGCGGATTTTGCCTTGATCAGTTATCAAATGTTGAAGCCGGAAAAGATCATAGGGATTGATATCAGCGAAGGCATGCTGGATATCGGTAGAAAAAAAATTTTGAAAGCGGGATTGAAAAACACTATTGAGCTTTTAAATGGTGATAGTGAGGCAATTTTATTTGATGATAATACGTTTGATGCTGTAACTGTGGCATTTGGAGTTAGGAATTTTGAGAATCTTGAAAAAGGGCTATCGGAAATAAAAAGGGTGTTAAAGCCGGATGCGAAGTTAGTTATCGTGGAATGCACCAAGCCCTCATTGCCGGTGATAAAACAGTTGTATCATTTTTATATGAAATTTATCACTCCGAAAATTGGAAATATTATCGCAAAAGATAACCAGGCTTATCAATATTTAAATAATTCCGTCACACAATTCCCCGAAAAGAAATCATTCATTCACATTTTAAATCAATCAGGCTATAAGAATACTTTCTACAAAACATTGACTTTAGGAATATGCACCATTTATTGCGCCGAAAAATAATATTACTGGTATGTGCTTTTGCATTTTGTTCTACTGCTACCGTAGCACAAATTCGTGAGACTATCAACCAGGATAGCCACGACGACAGACCGTATCATTTTGGAATTAATATCGGTTATAACAAATCACATTTTAATTTTACGCATGATCCGCGTTTCCTGCAGTATGATTCCATCATGGATGTAGAAAGTATTAATAACTCTGGAATCAATCTTGCGTGGCTGGTAAATGTGCGTATAAGCAATCATTTTGATCTGAGGTTACACCCATTAGATCTTACTTTTTCTGAAAAAGCATTTTTATATAAGCAAAAATATTCATCAGATACCTCTGTTACAAAAAAAGTTCAATCTATCACATTAAGTTTTCCGGTACATATATCATTCAGCAGCGATCGTATCAGGAATTTCAAGGTTTATACTATTGCCGGAGGGAAATTCGATTACGATCTTGCCAGTAATGCAGGCGCCAGTAAAGCAGAAGACCTGATTAAATTAAAACGATCAGACATCAGTGCAGAACTGGGTTTGGGTTTTCATATCTATTTTCCTTTCTTTGTATTATCCCCTGAGATCAAGGTTAGCAGCGGACTGATAAATCTTCATAGCCGTGATGCGGATCTTAAATATTCAAACGTCATAGATAAGATCAATTCAAGAATGATTACATTTTCCCTGACTGTAGAATAGACTCATATAACACACAACTCACTCACTACTGACAACTCACCACTCACTAATAATTATAATCTCTTCGTGCGGCATTCCATCTTATTCCAATATTAAAAATACTGGAATTGTTTAAGCCGGTATATTTTCTATAAAGTGCATTTCCCTCTATAAAAAGATTTTCTTTTAATTCGTACGATAGCGTAATTGATGCATTCAAACACTTTACTTTATCACCACTTCCCACATAATAGCCATAACTTTTGCTTCGTGTAGTATATAACTCAAATGGATTACTTCCAAAGTTTTCTCCCAAAGAATCAAGCCCCTGATAATAATAAATAGCCTTTGCATCTATGGTCCATTTAGGCGCCAGCTGATATTTTAAAACTCCTACCCATTCCTGGAAGTTCGCTCCCAGTGGATGCGCCAATGGCTGATTATAGTGCGTATAGTTAGCTACTGAATCATAATGAGAGTAAGTAAATGGTCGCACTCTGTTAGTTTCCAATTGAAGATCAAGGTTATTAATTTTAAATGCATCTATGTATTTTACACCGAGTTGGTATCCATATTTATTTGCCCAATATCCATTGTTTTTTGCAATTTCGTTTACGAGAAATTCGTCTAAAAGTAATTGACCGTAAATTTGAAACTGGTGTGCCACATTGGCTTTGAAATCTATGCCTGCTACTGCATTATCCGGGCTTCCTACGGTACCTTCAACATGTCTCAGGAAAATAATGGGATTAAGGTATTCAAAATCAAACCTGTTTTTCCTTCCAAAAACTACTCCTTCAAAAAGGCCGACATTCAGCCATTTGGTAACATTCATACTTAAATGATGCATAGCCGCATATTTTCTGTCTAACAGGTTATCACCAGCTTTCAAATACTCCGGCATCAGTTCCATGAACAGATTTTCATAATTGAATTTCCATATTCTTGTATTTAACTTAAGAAACAAATAGCTGTCACCAAAATCACTAAGAAACAGACTTCGGTAACCGTTTCCTATGAAATTCTTATCATACCCAAACTGGATATCAATATATTTAGTAGCGTTGAAGGTAAAATATCCGCGACCATCAAAATAATCGTAACCGCCTGATTTGAACTTCTTATAAAATCCTACTCCTGGTACCGCATTAAATTCTGCGACTCTATTTTTAAAAAAAAGTGGCCCCCGTTCCTGGTTATCGGTAATCGTTGTGGAAAATCCGATTTTATTACCTATCCGGCCTCGTAAAGTAACGCCTCTTTTATTATAATAAAGGCTTTGGTCATTGCCCGATTCGCCTCCCACTTGCAGGTTTAATACCGGGTTTATTGCCAGGAAAAAATCAGGGGTATTTACCTCCAGCAGATTAGGTTTAGTTACATAGAAATTTTTCAGGATAGGTGATCTGCTCATAAAGCTTTCTTGTTCGCCCGTTACCCATTCAGAATTATTCATCAATAGTGAATGTAAATTGTACCGATCAATCGCTGTTAAATGGCCTGATTTCTTTTCACCACCTTCGTTCCCTGTAAGTGATTCAAGATGGCCATTGTTGATACTATCCATGTATTCAGCCTCGGCAACAATAGCTTTGCGGCTATAAGGTTTATCTGTGGAAAAATTGAGATCCGTATTTTGCCCCCGCTTTATTTCCATCCTGTCTATAAAATGCAGTTCTTTTGAGCCTTCAGGCAGGTAAGTGGTCTGTGCAATGATAAATAGTGGTAAAAAAAATACCGTAAGAGTAATTACACTTTTTATAATTTGCATTGAGTTCGATATTAATTAATTATATTTCAAGATATGCAAAATTATCTTTTTAAACAGATATCCGTAGTCAACGAAAATAATATTTCAGAACGAGATGTGTATGTAAAAAACGGCCGGATAGAACGCATAGATAACAATGTAGGAGTAAAGGAAAAAGTGACTGAAATACATGGTTCAGGTAAGCACCTGTTTCCAGGGGCGATTGATGACCAGGTACATTTCCGCGAACCAGGGCTAACACATAAGGCAACTATTTATTCAGAGAGCAAGGCGGCGGTGGCTGGTGGTGTTACTTCATTTATGGAAATGCCAAACACAATACCCAATGCACTTACAGAGCAGTTGCTGGAAGAAAAATATTTAATTGCAAAACATAATTCTCTGGCTAATTACTCTTTTTTCATGGGAGTAAGCAACTCCAATGCCGATGAGGTTTTAAAAATGAATAAAAGGAAAAAGGAAGTTTGTGGCGTAAAAATATTTATGGGTTCCAGTACAGGCAATATGCTGGTAGATAGTGAACCTGCGCTTCATAAAATATTCAGTGAAAGCGAATTGTTGATTGCAACCCATTGTGAAGATGAAAAAATTATTAAAGAGAATTATCGGAATTTAAAAAGCATTCAACCTGAGTTGTCCCCTTCAGATCATCCGCTAATAAGAGACGAAAACGCGTGCTTTACTTCTTCCTCTTTCGCTGTTTCACTGGCAAAAAAATACAACAGTCGTTTGCACATTCTGCACATCACTACCGAAAAGGAATTGCAACTTTTTACCAACACAATTCCTTTAAAAGAGAAGAGAATAACAGCTGAAGTATGTGTACATCATCTACACTTTACGGCCGATGATTATGAGAAATTAGGTTATTTAATAAAATGTAACCCCGCCATCAAAGAGTCGAAAAATAAAGAGGCTCTATGGAAAGGGTTGTTGGATGATCGTTTAGATGTCATTGCTACTGACCATGCGCCTCATACTTTAGAAGAAAAGCAACCACCGTATGAACATGCGCATTCAGGATTGCCATTGGTACAGCATCCTTTGCTTATCATGTTGGATTACTATAGACAAGAGAAAATATCCCTGGAAAAAATTGCTGAGAAAATGAGCCATGCTGTAGCAGATTGTTTTAGAATTAAAGATCGCGGATATATTCGTGAGGGATATTTTGCCGACTTAGTGGTAGTAGATTTGAATCAATCTACTACTGTAAAAAAAGAAGGCCTTTTTTATAAATGTGGCTGGAGCCCTTTTGAAGGAGTTACATTTCCATCCGCTATTTCTCATACGTTTGTGAATGGAAATTGTGTTTATGGAAATACGACCTGGGATGAATCTTTAAAAGGCAATAGACTATTGTTCAATGCATAGTTGCTGAAGGAAAATGAATACAGGCTAATTTCATTTAACCAAATTAAAAATTACTCTTTTAAGCCTTGGCTATGGACACAGACAGAACAACTTTAAATGACCTCTCTATCTTTAGTCATGAAGATGAATTTTCTGTTTTCGCTAAAGTAAATTTAACGAGAACAGTTGGTGGACGTGAAAAGTTAAGACAAATTTTCAACAGATCGCTTAGCGATATTGATTCCCTAAAAAATGTTCAGAATACGCTTCAGTTGATCCTTGCAAGACATGATCAATGGCCGCTTAACATTAGTAATGGATCTGTCATGATGATCTATAAGTTTTAT
>JBDTJI010000016.1:0-5650 GCA_039935935.1 Ginsengibacter sp.
ATCGCAATTATCCTTTTTATTCTCAATAATATCTTCTACATTATTTTGTGGGTGTTGACTGTTCTTCGCCTGGTATGGTACCGAAAATATTTTGTGGCCGACTTAACCGATCACATGAGAGGAACCGGTTTTTTTACTATTGTTGCTGGCACCTGCGTTCTGGGAATCCAGTACATTATATTGTTTGAAGATCTTAAAATAGCAGCATCGTTATTGGTTTTTGGAATCCTTCTATGGCTTTTTCTTACTTACGCAATCTTCACTACACTTACTATCAAGCAAAACAAACCCACGTTAGATAAGGGTATTACCGGGGGATGGCTCACTGCAATTGTTGCCACTCAATCTGTATCAATACTCAGCGCATTAATTGCATCACATATAAATCAACCGTATCGGATAGAAATAAATTTCTTTGCACTTTCCATGTGGCTCTGGGGCGGTATGTTTTACATTTGGATGATATCTCTTATTTTTTACCGCTATACTTTCTTTAAGTTTTCGCCCGGCGATTCAGCACCGCCTTACTGGATCAATATGGGCGCTATGGCTATCTCAACACTTGGCGGTTCCGTACTCATTATTAATGCACCTGATGCACCATTGCTTCAATCAATGCTTCCTTTCCTGAAAGGATTTACCGTCTTTTATTGGGCTACCGGCACCTGGTGGATTCCTATGCTGATTATCCTGGCTGGCTGGAGGCATGTTTATAAAAAATATCCACTCAAATATGATTCATTGTATTGGGGAGCGGTATTCCCACAGGGAATGTATGCAGTCTGCACTTTTAGTATGTCCAAAGCATTAGACATTCCGTTTTTACATTACTTCTATGAGACATTTATTTATATCGCCCTAATTGCATGGGCGGCTGCCTTCACAGGATTAATGCGTTTCTTCTATTCTGAAGTAAGAAAATTAAAATCAACAATTATTTATATGAAAAAAATAGAACCAGTATGAAAAAAATGAATAAAATACGATTTAAAAACCATTTAAAAACCATTTTTATTTCTTAAAAAGCCTTAACTTACTAAGGCAATAAAAACTCAACATTATGAATAACATTTTTGAAAAAGCCGACAACAAGAAAACTGATTATATTAAAAGATTTGTGGAAAAAGAACCTGATGCTGATCCGGTTTATTCACCAATGGCACCGCCTGAAGCCTATCAACCACCGGCCACTGAACCGGTTCCTTTTGATGAACTGCATCCTTTTTTGCAGATTCTTATGACTGAGCATAAGAATACAGTGATTCAACTTGATGGATTTGAGAAAAACTTACTGGAGATAAAAAAAGAAGGAATTGATAAAGAGAGAAATAGTAAGCTCGGGGAATTCTTTGAATTTCTTGACAGTAAAATAGTGTTGCACAACTTGAAAGAAGAAAGAGTTTTATTTCCGTATATTCATGACCGTATGATTGACAATGGTGAATGCGGCTCTGGCCCTGTTCCTGAAACGGCTGTGGATATGTTGGAACACGACCATATTAAAACAATGGAAATGGGTACACTCACATTCAGCCTGATGGGAATTGCCTCCCGTCTGACAGACCGGGTTTCCAATGCACTGTTGATAGATACCGCTATTGAACAGGGACTGGCATTAGTAGAATTACTTCGACTTCATATTTTCAGGGAAGACAATGTTGTGTTTCCACTGGCACATAAATATTTAACGGTAAGCGATTATGAAGGGATTACAAAAAAGATGAAAAAATATTTTTCAATAGATTTATCATAAAAAAATTATCGGAATAAAAAAGAAACAGCATGTTGACAGATAAATTTAACCGCGTACACGATTACCTGCGTATTTCGCTTACAGATAAATGCAATTTACGTTGTACCTATTGTAATCCTATAGATTTACCGAAAGGCCATTTCAAAGGAATGCCACGCATGACAGCAGAAGAAATTGATCAAATCGTTGCTGTCTTTGTAAAAGAAGGAGTAAAAAAAATCCGGCTTACAGGTGGAGAACCTTTAGTGAGAAAAGATGCGCAGGAAATTATAGAACGCATTTCTAAATATCCTGTAGAACTTGCTGTTAGTAGCAATGGTATACTGGTTCATAAGTTCATAGATGTTTTTAAGAGTGCCGGAATTAAATCTTTAAATGTTAGTTTGGATTCACTTACCAGGGAGAAATTTTTTGCCATTACCAAACGTGATGAATTCAATCGTATCCTGGACAATATTTATCTCTTGTTGCGAAACGATTTTAAAGTAAAGATCAACGTGGTAGTTATGAAAGGCGTAAACGATGATGAACTGAATGACTTTATTGAATGGACAAAACATCTTCGGGTGCATGTGCGATTTATAGAATTCATGCCTTTTGCAGGTAATGAATGGAGTCATGAAAAAGTTTTTTCTTACCAGGAAATACTGGATCAAATTTCTACAAAATATCAATTCATGAAATTGCATGATTCGAAACACGATACGGATAAGAAATATTTTGTACCCGGCCATGATGGCACCTTTGCTATCATCAGTACCATGACGCAACCCTTTTGTGGTGGCTGCAACCGCATGCGTTTGACCACGGATGGCAAAATGAAAAACTGCCTTTTCTCAAAATCGGAAATGGATATTCTCGGTGCTCTCAGAAAAGGATTAGATATAGCGCCTTTGATAAAACAGTGTGTGTGGATGAAAGAAGAAAAACTCGGAGGCCAGTTTAAGACGATGGATGAGAATTTGGATACGTCAAAAATCAACAACCGCAGTATGATTCATATCGGTGGTTGACTGAACTATACAGGGATATGGGAGGATGGTACGATGTATTTAATAATTTGCTGCATTGATTCATATTGTTTAATGCATGATTTAAAATTTGTAATTTGAGATATAAAACTCCACAAAATGAAAAGAAACCGAGCGATTGAAACAATAAAGGAACTCCCTGAAGATTTTGAATTAGAAGTTGTTATTGAAAAGCTTGTGGTTATAGAGAAAGTTGAACAAGGATTGATGCAATTAAAAATAAGTAAGACAGTAACTCATGAAAAAGTAAAAGAGATAATTAAGAAATGGTGAAATTAATCTGGACTGAAATTGCTATTGAAGATTTGAAGCTAATTCATGAGTACATTTCCAGGGATTCAAAATTGTATGCAGATAGATTTATTAAAAAATAAATCAGACGTGTTGACCAACTGGACAATTTTCCAAAATCGGGTCGCGTTTTTCCTGAATTTGATTCCATTGATATCAGAGATTAATTGAAGGAAATTGTAGAATAATTTATAAAGTTCTTTCAGATACGGTTGCAATTGTTCGTGTTCATCATTCAGCCAGACAATTTAAATAGAATTCAGCTTCTTAAACAATTTTAGTTCTGCATCTTTACTGCATTCATTTTACTAACGTTTCCGGATGCCGGTCAATATTTTAGGAATTGATTTAAACAGATACAGAAGAATACCAAATATTTTTTGATATGCGTATTTTGCTTACGGGAGCCAATGGTTATATCGGCATGAGATTATTGCCGGTATTGGTTGAGGCTGGTCATGAGGTAACTTGTGTGGTCAGGGATGTTAACCGATTTAAGCCTTCAAAAGGCATCTTGGAGAAAGTTAATATTATTGAATACGATTTCCTGCATCCTGAAAATGCTATTCAAAATTTTAAGAGCAAAGAGTTTGACGCGGCCTATTATCTCATTCATTCTTTAGGCGATACTTCCACTACGTTGAAAGAATATGAAATAAGATCGGCCGGTTGTTTTGTGCTGGTAGCTTCTTTGACAAAGGTGAAACAGATCATTTACCTGAGTGGCATCAGCAATGAAGAAAATCTTTCAAAACATTTGAATGCCCGCAAAGAAGTAAAAGAAGTGTTCATGAATTCAGGTATTCCTTATACCATTTTTGAAGCGGGTATCATTGTTGGATCAGGCAGTATCAGTTTTGAGATTATTCGTGATATCACGGAAAAGATTCCCGTAATGATTACACCTAGATGGCTCAAAAGTCGCGGCCAGCCAATAGCCATACGAAATGTAATAAATTATTTACACCTATGCCTTCTCAGTAAAAAAACTTTTTTCCGCACTTTTGAAATCGGCGGCCCGGATGTTCTGACATATAAACAAATGCTTTTGAAATTTGCCGAAGTACGTGGTTATAAAAGGTATATTTTTTTATTGCCGTTACCGTTTCCCGGCTTATCTGCTTATTGGCTCAATCTTACTACCTCAGCAAATATCACGATTGCGCGGCAGTTGGTTCATAGTATGAAAAATGATGTTGTTTGTAAAGAATTTTCCATTCGTGATATCATTCCACAGGAATTAATTTCTTATACCGATGCCATCAAAATGGCTTTTGCACGAATAGAACAACACATGGTGATCTCAAGTTGGAAAGATGCAGCTACAAGCAGCCTTCGCAAATTAGATGTCAGCGATTACATAGAGGTACCTGTGCATGGATGCTACAAAGACCGGAAATGGATTGAAATTGACAAGGATGAAGTGGATGAAGTAGCCAACCGTTTCTTTAGTATTGGTGGAGAAAAGGGCTGGTATTATGCTGATAAACTATGGCATCTTCGCGGTGTTTTCGATAAACTTATTGGCGGCGTAGGCCTTAATCGCGGTAGGAGAAGCTCTGTCGATATCCAGTCCGGTGATGCGCTCGATTTTTGGAGAGTTCTTTTGGCAGATCATAAGAATCATCGCCTTCTTTTATTTGCTGAAATGAAATTACCTGGCGAAGCTTGGCTTGAATTTTCAATTGTACAAAATCAAAACCGGCGCATTTTAAAACAAACAGCCACCTTTCGCCCAAAAGGGATTTTGGGCCGCAATTACTGGTATGCTATGCTTCCTTTTCATTATTTCATTTTCAGAAATATGCTCAAAAGGATTGCAGGAAAAAAATAAGAAAACGTTTAATAAATATGTTTGGTCAATAATTTTGTTAGAAACCTCTGTGCCGATAAATGATGAACTGTAATAAAAAAATATGCATCAATGATTAGTGTATCCGAAGCAAAAAAAATAATATCTGAAAATTGCGATCAGATAAGAATAGAAACAAGGTTATTGTCTAAGTCCCAAGGTTATATCCTGGCAAAGCCTGTTTATTCCCTAATGGATACGCCACCGTTTCATCAATCGGCAATGGATGGATATGCATTTTCTTATGAAGGTTGGGATGGCAAAAGTGACCTGGAAGTTTGTGGTGAAATTCAGGCAGGAAATGAAGCCAATGTCATCCTTAAATCATTTCAGACCGCACGGATTTTTACCGGTGCAGCAATGCCTGCCGACGCTGATACGGTGGTAATGCAGGAGCATGTTACAAAAAATGAAAAAACAATTCACATAGATAATGTAAAATTGGTAAAAGGCGATAATGTACGGGCCCGTAGCTCTCAAACAAAAAAAGGAGAATTTGCATTGGATAAAGGGCAATTACTAACCGCACCGGCGATATCTTTTTTAGCTGGGATTGGCATTGAGAAAGTTGATGTGTTTTCTAAACCCGTCATCAGCATTATTGTTACCGGCAAAGAATTGATTCAACCTGGCGGAGAAATTAAAGAAGGGAAAATTTATGAGTCCAATTCGTTGGGAATTACGGCCGGTTTAAATGCATTGAATATTACATCAATTTCTGTA
>JBDTJI010000017.1:0-14849 GCA_039935935.1 Ginsengibacter sp.
TCTGTTGCATCAAAAGCCTGTAGTATTCCAGGTACGTTTGCGTGGTTTGCGTTACCATTAATCGAGTGATTGGCCCACAAAATTCCGGTACCCTGTTGAGTGCCATTTGATGAAAGAGAAAGCATCGCACCGGGCATGCCATTTGGCAAAACAGTATTTCCCACTTTTTGATTGATGGTGTCAAACCGCATAGTACTTCTTACAAAAGGAAACTGTTTCAAGAAAGACCCTTCTGACCACGCATATACGTACTCATGTCCATAAGCATCCTTAAAATAGACAGGCGATCCATGTAAATGTCTTGTATTGGACGTAGCAGTATTCGCAACATTTAATGTTTGCAGAACATTTGAATTATCAACAGTAGTTCCTCCCATGTTATTATTATCTATCAGGAAAAGACGTCCCTCTTTACTACCCGATAAAGATAAATGGGTGCCGGGAATTAATAATACTCCGTCGACTCCGTAATCTAAATCGTAATTATTAAGATAAGTGTAATTCATAGGGGTAAAAAAATCTACCACCCTTAATACGCCAGAGGTATCGGATAATTTAAGAAGACTTGACCCCCTATTAGTAGTATCATTTGGATTAGAGCCGCTTCCAGTAGTACCATTCCCGGTAGTAACATATATATTTCCTGCATCATCAACGGAAGGTGGTTGTCCGCTCATCCATATACCCGCGAGGCCGCCATTTGGTACTGTGTTATACACATATTTTTGTTGCAGCGTTGTAGCATCATAAGCCATTACCCACCCCTGGTAAGGTGTCCAGTCACAGTGTGAAGCCCAGCAGATATACACTAATCCATTATAAAGTAACAGGCCAGGACGTTGATTTTGTTTTTGCTGGTTAAAGGTAAGTGTGCCACCTACACTTCCATTGCCAGTGCCAGGATAAGTTGCTGTTATGTAAACAGGACTTCCCGGCTTTTCCTTTCCGGTGGAGATACTAATTGCATGTAAATACTGTACAAAAACGCGTTGCGAAGACGTTTTAGTTGCGCTCCTTGATACTACATATAAAGTGTTGGTGATCGTATCAATGGCAGGAGTACCGACAATACCCATATTAGCGGCAAAATCTTTATAATTACCTGAACAGGCACCCGTCATATCAGTATTCTTTACCGGCCGGTAAAGTGTTGGGTTATACGTCAGATTAGAATACCAGTATGGATTTGTTATACTGGCATCGTCGGCATCAAAAGCATATATTGAGTTATTAACTGTAGCAACTATTACAATGTTACGATAGCCTCCTTTTATTAAAACATTACTTAAAACCAACGGTTGAGCATATATCTGATCATCTACAACTCTCGAAAATATCTTTCCAAAATTTCCGCTATTTACATTATCGGGTGCTAAAACAGTTTCTTTGTTGTTCCATCCGGTCCTCTTTAAATCGTTATGATTCATAAGAACATTTACCTGCGCATCGGAATTGAGACAGGTAAAAAGGAAAGAAATAAACGTCAATAATTGTATCGAATATCTTCCAGCATAGGCCACACAGGTTAAACCAGTCATCATTAGAGAAAATTTTAAATACTAACACGGGAGGATATTCAGAAGGCCACAGAGGATATTCGGAGTGCTGTAAAGGTAAGTACATTACATGTTAAAATACATTCGGTAGGTTCTAAAAACTCATGGAAATCTACAACTGCCTAACAATGTCAATTATTAAGCATAAAAATAAATCACAAGCCCAGCGAAGAAAAAGCCGCTTATACTGATCCGCGATTGAGTTTTTGCTTATCTGTTGATAAAAATCGTTTCACCTTGTTGTTCCCCCTTTGAATTGGTAACCATTACCAGATACATTCCATTGCTAATTGTAGGTGAAATATTTATTGGAATAATATCTACACCTGTAGTGGCCACGTTTTTCCTGTAAAGAACTTTACCGTCAAAATCTAATAGCTGGATATTTATTTTTTTCCCTTCGCTAAAATTTTTATTGTTACGAACAAAGATTTGTTTTTTTGCAGGGTTAGGGAATATTTCGATCTTTCTGAAATTAAAATTTACTTTAACTACTGGAGAATAAGCAACGCTTCCATCATTTGAAATAAGTTTTATCCGGTAAAAGTTTGTTCCATTTTCCGGTGCTATGTCTTTGAATGTGTAATTGTTGGTAACCTGTGAGATGGTACTGGCAGGTACGGATTCTATTTTTTTAAAATCAGTGGTAACAGTACTGCGCTCAATTTCATAGTGTGCATACCCGTTTATCCCGCTTTCTGTCCAATTTAAAAAAGAATATTTATCTCCTACATTCCTTGCATTAAAATTAGTGATGTTGGAAGAAAGGACACCGCCTAAGGTAAGTGTCACGTTACTTACTATGGCTGTGTCTAAAACTGAATTATTCTTAGTAGTATAAGCTATGCCAACATAAGAAGCAGGTCCTATCGCAAAAGTTACAGAATCTATGGGTATCCAATCATCGCCATTGGGCGAAGTATAGCTAATATATTTATTGCCATAGTTTAGTATTCTCATCCAACATTGTGACTCGGAATTAATAATACTTTTTATCTTGGCAGGATAGACTCCTTGAGATAATCTTTGTAGAAATTCAAGTTCATGAGATTTCTGGAAATTTAAAAAAACAAAAGGAGAACCGGGATCCATATTTTGACGGAACATAATTCCACTCTTAGCATTAGGATCTGTGTTTTTTATTGAATCTATTCTTATGGTTAATTCTGTATAATTCGTAATTACCGGCTGATACACATAATGGAATGCATCAACCGTAGCTCCTATATCACGGCCCGAAGCTGTAATGCTAAATACTCCATTGCCCACACATACATCACCAGCATAAGCGACATTACCTATATCTGCGCTTTGCCACATTGGAGGAAGGGTATTTACACAAACTGAGGCGGGAGGAGGATTCAGGCCATAAACATTCAACTTTCCTGAAAAAGAGGCCATGTACACTTTACCATTTGCGATTGTAGGAGGTACAAATTTTGCAAACATGCCTGTTGAATCTCTTTTGGCGTTCCAGTTGCTATTCCATAGCTCGCGCGTTACATCCGTTGCATCAAATGCCTGCAACATTCCCGATACAGTTGTCCAGCCGGCACTGCCGTTTTTAGCATGGCTTGCCCATAAAATACCGGTTCCCTGTTTAGATCCTTCTGAAGAAAGAGAAAGCATAGCTCCTGGCATCCATCCAGATATAATTGTATTACCAGTTATGGTATTGAGCGTATCAAACTTCATGGTACTTCTCACAAAAGGGATTTGCTTTAGGTATGAATATCCGGCCCATCCATATATATACTCTTTATTATATTCATCTTTAAAATAAACCGGCGACCCATATAAGTGCCTGGTATTGGTTTGATGAGATACATCCATATTTAATCTTTGTATCACATTCGAATTGTCCATGGTGGTACCGCCCATATTATTATTATCTATAACATACAATCCTCCATCCTTGCTTCCAGATAACGAAATATGGGTTCCTGGTACTAATAATACTCCAGTCACCCCATAATCCCAATCATAGTCATTAATATATTGATAATTCATAGGTGTAAAAAAATCCACCACTTTCAAAGCGCCAGACTCAACAGATAATTTAATCAGACTTGATCCTCTGTTGGTTGTATCATTTGGATTTCCATTTGCTCCAGTAGTACCATTTCCTGTGGTTACATAAATATTCCCATCGTCATCAACTGATGGTGCTTGTCCGCTCATCCATATTCCTGCAAGACCACCTTCAGGTGCAGCATTATAAACATATTTTTGCTGAAAAGTAGCGGCATCATAACCGATTATCCAACCCTGATAAGGCAACCAGTCACAGTGTGAAGCCCAGCAAATATATACGACTCCATCAAACAATAACAGACTTGTCCGTTGAAGTTGCTTTTGTTGTTCAAATGTAATTGTACCATTTACACTTCCAATTCCGTTTCCCGGATAAGTAGCTGTAATATATACGGGACTTCCCGGCTTTTCTTCACCAGTCAAAATATCAATTGCATGTAAATACTGAACATAAATTTGTGGTTCATCTTTGGTAACACTTCGTGATACCACATACAAAATTTTAGTCGCTGTATCAATGGCGGGTGTGCCCACAATACCCATTTTACCGCTAAAGTCTTTGTAATTACCAGCACAGGCTCCTGTCATATCTGTATTCCTGATAGGCCTGTAATTAAGGGAATCATAAGTGAGATTAGATTGCCAAAATGGACTATTTGTACTGGGATCATCGGCATCAAAAGCATAAAGCGAATTATTGACAGTGGCGACTAATACAATGTTATGAATTCCACCGCCTATTGAGACATTACTTACAACTAAGGGTTGAGTGTATATTTGATCGTCAACATCTCTTGAAAATATTTTTCCAAAATTTCCACTACTAACATTATCCTGAGCAAGAATGATTTCTTTACTGTTCCATCCGGTCCTTTTTAAATCATTGTGGTTCATTATCACATTTACCTGCGCATTCAAATTAAGACATGCAAGCAGTAAACTTATAGCTATACCAAAGAATTTACTTTTACAGGTATTTGTAAAACAATTGTGGGGCATCCGAATATAAAATTTAAAAGAATAAAGGGTCGATTAGAGGCAAATACAAAGTAAATAAATAAAACTTTAATACTGAAATACATAACCCCTGTTTAACATATAAATTGGAAAGTTTTAAATCGTAATAGTAACGTCTTTATCACAGTTCAGCTTCGAACCATTTCTTTTCGTTAATTTTCTTTTTCCACGTTCGAAAATACAGATAAAGCTCCCAATTATAAAATAACAACCTTGAAAATTTGTAGCCTTAAAAAGTAGTGTAAGGATTGGATCCAGCGCAGTTATTTCCTGATATTTCATATGAGTTAAGAATTGATTCTGGTTTCGAAACTATAGAAAACCGTTGGAGAACTATTAATGTCTTATTATTTTTCAAGGCGCATAACAGTCATTTGATCAATCGACACTATATCAACAAAAATCTTCGGGGATTAGGCGGGCAGACTCTAATGTAGAACTGATTGATGTATTATGCAGAACAACAACTATTTGCTTCGCTTTTAAAATAATACAATTACAAAATATCATATGATTTATTCAACTATCATTTTTTAAATGCCCTTAACATTTACATTATTGCCAATGCATGTCCTACAAAACAACTATATGTTTCCCATTTAGCAGAAAAGATTATGATTTTTTCATTAATCTCTTCGTATTTCCTTGCGAGCTACCTGCTTTATAGTATGTTCTGAAATATTCATCTGCCGATAAAGTGCCACTACCTTTAAATGCAAACAAAATCAACAAAAGTAGAGTAATAATCGATAGTACTAATTCGAATCCGGTCTCACCTATATTTTTGATATTAATAAAAAATACAGCGATAAAGATAATAGGGATTTGCACTATAGAGGACGTTTTCGTAAAGAGGCCAGTTGCAATAAAAAGTCCACACAATAAACTAAGATAAGAAATAATAAATGCCAGTGTCTCAGAATTTTTAGAAAACACGCCAATTCCGGTGTGTTCAATTAATAACTTTAGCAACTCTGTATCACGAATAAAAACTATCCCTTTCCAAAATAGAATAAATCCAAGAAGAATTCTTAGTAGTGTAAGCCATGCAGGCTGCTTAAGACTTGTCTTTTCAGTAACGGGAGACTCTGTCATATTGAATAATTTTTTTGAATAAATAAAAAAGGATTACGCATAATCATCTAACTATCACAAATTTTATGCAAGTTTAAATAAAATTAACTTTTTACCTAAATAAATTATTTTCTTTTTTGAAATGAATCTATTACTAAGGCCTTTGAATTATTGTATAATGCATCCGAATTTTTTTCGAAGCCTAACTTTCATTAAAAAAACAAACTTCGGTAATATTAAGCCCAAATTGTCAAAGAAGAAGCAATTTCCAAAATTTTGCTACCCACTATTTTTTTTTTAACTACAAACGTTCAGGCATAAAAAAACCCCTTTAATTTAAAGGGGCCTTATTTGCAGTTAACATTGGCAAAAAGTTCGATAAAGAATTGGGAAAGATTGCTTTTCAAAAAAATTTCCCCACAAATCTCTATCTTATCATAAAAAATAAACAGTCTAATTGGTCAAAGAACATCTATAAGACATCTGCTTTTACAAAAACGCTGCTTATGGTTAATATTTTGTTTATTTTTTTTACCAGATATGATCTTAAACAGGCAATCAAATAAATAATACAAGAAGAATCTTAAACATAACAATATTGTACAATGTATAAGTTACAAAAAACAAGTGTTAATTTGAAAGCCAGTTGATTATCCACATTTTCGGATGTTACATAAATTCCTAACAAAAACTCTCAATAAATTTGAATTATATTTCTTCACTTAAATTGCACTCTTTATTTATTATGATCTCTCTTATCAAAAAAGAATTGCATCAGTTTTTTAGTAATCTTACCGGTTATATTGCCATTGCTTTATTTTTGATAATATGCGCATTGTACCTTTTTGTGTTAAAGGATAGTAATGTATTTGATTTTGGATATGCAACACTTATTACCTTTTTTGACCTGGCACCATGGATTTTTATTTTTTTAATTCCCGCCCTGGCAATGCGTCTATTTGCTGATGAATTTAAATCAGGCACTTTTGAAACTCTAAAAACACGGCCTTTTACAACCTGGCAGATCGTGCTGGGCAAATACTTGTCGGTTTTTATTGTTATTATTATTGCTTTAATTCCTACGTTATTATATGTTATTACCATTCAATCACTTTCTTCGACGGGAGGCCTAGATGGTGGAGGAATTGTAGGATCTTATGTCGGCCTGTTGCTGCTGGCTGCAGTATTTGCCGCGATAAGTACCTGGTGCTCAAGCCTCACTTCTAATGCAGTAATTGCTTTTCTATTGAGTGCATTTAGCTGCCTGGTTTTATATTTTGGTTTTAATGCAATTAGCAAGCTGCCTGTATTTACAGGAAACCTGGATTATTATATTGAAATGCCCGGAATAGATTTCCATTACCAAAGCATTAGCCGCGGAATGATTGATACCCGCGATATTATTTATTTTGCCAGCATCATTTTTATCTTTCTTTTAGCCACGAAAAAAAATCTAAATAAAAAATAAGACCCATCGAATAATGAAACGCTCTTATACTAAAAAATGGTGGTGGCTTATACTTATAGCAGTAATTGTGATAATTAATTACTTCGCATCTGTTTTTCATTGGCGGATTGACCTTACCAGTGAAAAAAGATTTACCATTTCCGCGCCTGTTAAGAAGATTGTCAGGAAAGTGGATCAAAATATGGAAATTTATATTTTCCTCCGGGGAGATCTTCCTTCCGGTTTCAGAAAACTATCTGGTTCAGCAAAAGATCTTTTGCAGGAGTTTAAAGAATATTCAAGTGGCCATATTCATTTTAAGGTAATTTTACCCGATGATCAAATGCCTGGAACTACCAGGACTTATGCTGATACGCTTCTGTCGTTAGGCATAGTTCCCATCAATTTAAAAATTCAATTAAAGGAGGGTGAGCAATCGCAATATATTTACCCGGCAGCAATAATCTATTATAAGGGTAACATTCAACCTGTAAACTTATATTCAGGCTCCAGCACTTTTATAACACCGCCTGAATTGAATAGCGCAGAGGCACTACTCGAATTCAACTTTGCTGATGCTATTAATAAACTCATCAGCGCTAAAAAACCGATGATCGCCTATGCTGTTGGGAACGGCGAACCCACAGGTGCAAACACTTATGATCTTGTAGAGAATGTGCTTAGAAAGAGCTACAACCTGTTTATGATGAATTTGGCTATAGAGCCAATAATTCCTGATACTTTTAAACTACTGATCATAGTAAAGCCCACCCTTCCTTTTAGCAATGCTGAAAAACTAAAAATAGACCAGTACGTGATGCGTGGCGGCAAACTTCTTTGTTTCATTGACAGGCTGGAAGCTGAGGTGGACAGTTTACAATTGAAAAATGAGATAATTGCTTATGACAGGAATCTGAATCTACAGGATCTCTTTTTTAAATACGGTGTACGTATTAATCCCGATCTTTTAATGGATCTGCAATGCGATTTTTTACCTTTTAGTGTAAACGGGAAAGATCAATTTGAATTTTTACATTGGAATTATTTCCCTTTATTTGAATCAAAACAAAACAGCGTTATCAATAAAAATGTTGGTCTCGTTGTCGGCAGGTTTGTAAATACCATTGACACGGTCAGCGCTGACGGAATAAAAAAAACTGTCCTGCTAAGTTCTTCGTCAAATTCCAGGTTTATTGCCACACCAGCGCTTATAAGTGGCGCCCAGAACCGGAATGCACCTGTAGATGCAGAGTTTAATAAAAAGGAGTTGATTGCAGGAGTGTTATTAGAAGGAAAATTTTCTTCCTTATTCAAAAACCGGGTCAGTAGTGCCACCATGGATTCTTTGAATTCTTATGGAGCACCCTTTCAAAGTGAAAATGTCAGCGACAACAAAATGATCATTATTTCTGATGGAGATATTGTATTAAACGGAGTTTACAAAGGCCAGCCTCTTCCTATGGGTGTCAACTCATTTACCGTAGGAACTCAATATGAATACCAGTTTGCCAACCGTCAATTTGTGAACAATTGCATAGATTACCTCGTAAATACTTCAGACCTGATACAGGCTAAATCAAAGGATTACCAATTGCGCCTTCTTGATCCTAAAAAAACGAAAGAACAAAGAGGTTTTTGGGAAATTTTAAACCTGGCGCTGCCGGTATTGCTTCTCTTGTTTTTCGGATTTATTTACCAACTATTGAGAAAAAGAAAATACACCCGCACGACCAATAAATCGGTTACCGACTAAGTTCGTTTTAAACCAGGAAGAACAATGTAACCTTTAAGTCCTTCCAGAGTTTCACATCTCTTTTATTTTTTATTTCTTATTTTTCGTTTCTTATTTGAACAACAGATGACACCAACAGCATGGAGCTACCTTATATTTGGAATTGTATTAGTAGCTGCAATAATTTTGGATCTTGGCTTATTAAGCAGGAAAGCACATTCCATTTCTATAAAACAGGCTTTTTATCAAACCATGTTTTGGGTAGGCCTTGGATTAGGTTTTTTTATTTTCGTATGGTTTGAAGATGGGCAGATCGTTGCTTTAGAATACATAAGCGCTTACCTTATGGAATGGGGATTAAGCATAGATAACATTTTTGTATTCATCCTGATATTCTCTTATTTTAATATTCCGGAAAAACATGCAAACCGAGTATTATTGCTCGGCATTTTGCTGGCCATTGTATTAAGAATCGTTTTTATTACAGTCGGCATCGCCCTCATTGATCGCTTTTACTGGATATTGTATGTCTTTGGTGCGTTTTTAGTTTACACAGGATTTAAAATGTTTGTCACAAATACCGAAGACGAATTTAATCCACAAGACAATGCTGTATATAAGCTTTTAAAAAAAATAGTGCCACTCACGCATGATAATAGCAGCGGAAAGTTCACTATGATGATTGATGGAAAGAAACATTACACCATGCTGTTCGTAGTAATGATTATGCTTGCGGCCACTGATATTGTTTTTGCTTTGGATTCAATACCTGCTGTGTTTTCTATTACGCAAAACAGGATGGTCGTTTACACTTCCAATATTTTTGCTGTGTTAGGATTGAGGTCACTTTTTTTCCTGTTAAGAAGTGCTGTGGAGAAATTCCGGTACCTAAAAGAAGGTATTGCTATTGTTCTGATTTTTATTGGCTTAAAAATGCTGATTTCCTTCTTTGGAATTCATCTGCATATTGGTGTTTCGCTTGCAGCAATCGTGCTTTGCCTGGGTGGCTCCATATTGTTTTCAATTTATAAGAATAATCAAAACCAGAAAAAAAATAAAAGCCTTTAGTTGAACGTTAGCATACCTTATACGATATCTGAACTTGCTGAAATCACCAAAGGAAAATGGTTGACTAAAAACTTCTCTGTTCAGCAACCGGCATACCTTTCATTGGATAGCAGGAAAATTACTTTTCCTGAAATCACCGTATTTTTTGCGATTAAAAATAAACAGCAGGATGCTAACCGGTTTGTTGAAAATCTATATCAAAAAGGAGTTCGGAATTTCATTACTGACGATCCAAATGTTCATATCAAAAAGTTAATGGTAGCCAATGTTATTTTAGTCGATGATACCATTTTAGCGCTTCAAAGGTTAGCCATTTTTCACCGTAAAAAGTTTGCTCAAAATCAGTTACCGGTTATTGGCATCACAGGGAGCAACGGTAAAACTATTGTAAAAGAATGGCTGGATCAACTTCTTGACACTGACTTTACAATTGTGAGAAGCCCAAAAAGTTTTAATTCGCAAATAGGTGTTCCATTAAGCGTTTTAAATATGAACTCCTCTCATGACCTGGCCATTTTCGAAGCTGGAATTTCACTTCCTTCAGAAATGAAAAAACTTGAAAAAATTATTAAACCAACATTAGGAATATTTACCAACATAGGCAGTGCCCACGATGAGGGATTCAAAAACAGAAAACAAAAAATCAATGAAAAACTTATTTTATTTCAAAATGCACAACAATTAATTTTCTCAGCAGATGACCAAGATCTGTCTAATGAAATTAAAAAATTTCAAAAGCATCACGATCAATTGCAATTATTTTCATGGGGGAAAAAAAGTAATAACGCGCTTCAGGTCAAGGCCATTAAAAAAAATAAATCATCATCATCCATCAACACTATCTATCATAATAAAGAGATCAATATTCAAATTCCTTTTACGGATGAGGCATCGATCCAAAATGCCCTTCATTGTTTGTGCGTTCTGATAATTTTAGATAAAGCTGATTCAAAATATTTACATCAGTTTGATAAGCTTTACCCAATAGCAATGCGGCTTGAGCTAAAGCAAGGCATTAATCACTGCAACATAATTAATGACAGTTACAGCAACGACTTATATTCATTGGAGATTGCACTTAATTTTTTGAATCAACAAAAACAATACAAAACTCATACTCTTATTCTTTCAGATATTTTGCAATCAGGATTAGAATCCAAAAAATTATATCCAAAAGTTGCCTCACTATTAGAGCAGAAAAAAATTGATAAACTACTGGGAATCGGACCGGAAATTTTTTCACAGCAAAATGAATTTGCAGCCATAGTCCGTAAATTCTTTTTTAAATCTACTGACGAATTTCTAAAAAATGTTTTCTTATCAGGTTTTCATGATGAGACGATTTTAATAAAAGGAGCCCGCCAATTTGAATTTGAAAAGATCAGTCATTTATTGGAGCAAAAGGTACATCAAACAGTTCTTGCTATTAATTTAAGCGCCATAGTGCACAATCTTAAAATATATAGAGAGAGACTGCGACCTGCTACTAAAATCATGGCAATGATAAAAGCCTTTGGATACGGAAGCGGCAGTTCTGAGATCGCATCTGTTTTAGAGTTTAACAAAGTGGATTATTTAGCTGTAGCGTATGCTGATGAAGGGGTTGAATTACGAAAAGCCGGGATAACCTTACCTATCATGGTAATGAATACCGATAAGAGTACATTTGATTCTATTGTAAATTATAATCTTGAACCGGAAATATTTTCTTTCGGATTACTAAATGATTTTACGGATTATTTGAAGAAATCAGAAATCGAAAATTATCCTGTTCATTTAAAAATTGACACCGGTATGCACCGGCTGGGCTTTATGGTTGATGAAGTCGATCTGCTTTGCAAAAAATTAATGCAAAATCAATTCATAAAAGTAAAGAGCGTTTTCTCTCACCTGGCAGCAAGTGAAGATCCTGGTGAAGATGACTTTACCTTATTACAGGCAACACTTCTTAATGAGAATTGTATAAAGATTGAGAGTACCCTGAACTATTCTTTTGATAAACATATTGATAACACTTCAGGAATCAGCCGTCATCCACGACTTCAAATGAATATGGTACGTTTGGGTATAGGCCTTTATGGGTTTGACAACAATGTAAAAATGCAACAGAACTTAAAAAATGTCAGCACTTTAACTACAACTATTTCCCAGCTAAAAAAAATAAAGAAAGGAGAAACAGTAGGTTATGGAAGGAATGCGAAGGTAGAAAAGGATAGCATGATCGCTGTGACGCGCATTGGATATGCTGATGGATACTCCAGGAAATTGGGAAATGGAAATGGTAAAATGTTGGTAAAAAATAAACTGGTTCCGGTAATCGGAAATGTATGCATGGATATGACGATGCTGGATGTGACGGGCTTAAAAGACTTAAATGAAGGGGATGAAGTAGTTGTCTTTGGCGAGTCTCTTTCTTTATTAAACCTGGCCCGTTGGGCACAAACCATACCTTATGAAATAATGACAGGTATTTCACAAAGAGTAAAAAGAATTTATTTTGAAGAATAAAAAATGTAAGCCTTTTGGCAGCCCAGGCGTCGTCGCAGTTAACTACAAACTGTATTTATTATCTTTGCCTACAAAAAAATTTAAGTGAAAAAGAGAAGTGTTTTTTTTATTATCTGTTTTATCGTAATTGCAGACCAGGCCCTCAAAATTTACATAAAAACTCATTACCACGCAGGCGAATCTCATGCAGTGATAGGCAATTGGTTCCAGCTCTATTTCATAGAAAATGAAGGAATGGCTTATGGCTGGAAGTTAGGTGGAGAATGGGGAAAGATGGCGCTTACTTTGTTCAGGCTGGCAGCCGTTATTTTTGGTGTGTTTTATATTAAAAAAATAGTAGAAAACAAATACAGCAAAGGTTTTATTCTCTGCGTAGCATTGATCTTTGCAGGTGCATTAGGCAATTTGATAGATAGCATGTTTTATGGATTGATCTTCGATGAAAGTAGCATCATAACCTACAACGTTGCCAAAATATTTCCTGCACATGGGTATGCCGGCTTCTTACATGGCAATGTCGTGGACATGCTTTATTTTCCAATTATTCATACACAATTTCCTGAATGGTTACCAATATGGGGCGGACAGGACTTCGACTTTTTCAGTCCTATATTTAACCTGGCAGATGCCTCTATCTCAACAGGTATCATTACCATTTTTGTTTTTCAGAAAAAGTTTTTAAAAGTAACCCCGCGGGATGAGAAAAAGGAAAATAAAAATATAAAAACAGAAGTTTTAGTGAATGATAAAGTAGAGATGAGATAGCACTCAAATAATTCAATAACTTAAAAGTCGTACCATGAAATTTTGCAGAACAATAGGATCGCTAATAATTATTATTTTTTTGTTCAATGCCTGCCAGAAAGAGTATAGTTTTGAAAGAGGGACTCTGCCTCCTGCTGGTAATTGGCAATTTTCAGATGGAAGTACCAATTACTCGGGCAACATAGATTCTGTTTACCAGACAAACGCAGGCAGTTTAAATGAGCTCTTTATTGTTGGCAAAACCGCTAACGGAGTTCAATCATTTCAGCTACACTTATTTTCAGATTCCTTCAAGATTGGCACTTATAAGGTTTCGTCGTTTCAATCTTCTTTTTCTTATAATACTACTGCAAAAACACTTTATACAGCCAGCCAGCTTATAGGAGAATTTGTGGTAAATGTTACCGCCATTGATAACACTAATATAGAAGGCACGTTTTCGGGAACCGCAAAAGATTCTTCCGGCAACCTGGTGCAGCTTACTAACGGAAAATTCAAATCTTCATTTGCAGGAGGAAGCATTAATACTCCAGCATCAGGAGCATTAGGAGATAGTGCCGGTAAATGCAAGCCAATAATTATCAATGGCGCTTATGCGCAAGGTATTAAGTCAAATAATAATAATACCATCCAGGTACAGGTAAATGTTGCCGCTCCCGGCCCTTTCACCTTATCAACCAATACGGTTAATGGCCTGTCTTTTTCAACTTCAGGAACTTTTTCTACAGCGGGTCAGCAAAATGTACTACTAAATGCAAGTGGCACACCTTCAGTATCGGGCGACTATCTGTTTACCCTGAAATATGGCAATAGTCAATGCGATTTTACTTTAAAGGTGTTGGGCGTTGCAACAGGTACATTGGGCAGCAATGGAAACGACTGCACGTCATTTACTTTTGCCGGTACTTATAAGCAGGGAACCGAATTCAACACCGGCAATACCGTAACAATCCAGGTAAATGCAACCACAGCAGGAGCCTATCACATCTCCACGAACACAATAAATAATGTTTCATTTGATACTTCCGGAATCTTTTCAGCTACCGGTTTGCAAACAGTTACACTTGTCGGAAAGGGAACTCCATTAAACTCGGGGGTTCAGAACTTTTCTGTCACTTATATTAACAGCACGTGCAATTTTCCATTGACTTTTATATCTGGTGTGGCGCCTTCTGATGATTATTTTCCACTTTCAGCTAACTCCAATTGGACCTATAATAAAGTTGGTGGAACCCCTTCAGATTCGATCACAAACCAGATAAACAACTACTCAACTGTAATAGCTGGCGTTACCTATAATTCCATAAAGCAAACCATTACATCATCGGGCTCGGTTCTAGACTCCTTCTATTATCGCAAACCGGGTGGCAATTATTATCAATTCATTAATTTTGAAAAATCGTATAATTTTGATCAATATGTTGCAGGTGAATACATTTTTTTAAAGGACAATGTAGCGGCCAATGAAACATGGAACTCACCCACTTTCAGTGGAACTATCCGTGGATTAGCTGTATCCGGATATGCGAAGATGACGCTGCTTGCTAAAAATGTTGCGGTTACCACTATCCCAGGGTTTAATTTTCCTGATGTATTAAAAGTAAAGTATGAATATTTTCTAACCGGAAATCCAAACCCATTATTTACA
>JBDTJI010000018.1:0-16398 GCA_039935935.1 Ginsengibacter sp.
CAAAGTGAGCAAGCTATCAAAACTTTTTATTGCCTTTGAAAACCTTACTCCCTTATTTCTTAAAAGTTCAATGGTACATTTTGATGCAAACAATGGAACATTGAATTCATTAAATTTTTCCAATCCCCCAACGCAGTCTTCATGAAAGTGTGTAGGGATCACTGCTTTTATTTTACAATTGAGATGATTTGTTGCAAACTTGATTAATTCTTCTGAGCTCTCATTATCTGCCGGCGTATCAAAAATAATAGTCTCATGATTATTTAGGACGAACACCTCATTACATGGAACTTTTCCGAAATCGTGGGTGTCTAAAAAGCGTGTATGTACATACACATGTGGAGAAAGTTTGCGAACAATTAAATTTTTAGTCTTCTATACTATTGAATCCTCTTTTAAATCTGTAGTGGCAATTAATAGAGACTCGCTGCTTACATTTTTTTCGGGCTTCGATATGCCATTACTTGAAATTAATATTTGAGTAAAAAGCATCAATAGGGTTGTAATTATATTTATCATGGTTTTGCTTTATTATATTGCGATAGCAAGTAAAATTAATAAGTACATGCCATATCAAATTTCCTAAAACAAAAAATAGAACTTCAGCTTTTTTGCCTGCATTTTATATCTGGCCACAAAGATTTAATTTTATACAAGATATTATCCTATTAATGACAGAACCTAAAAAAATTTTAAAAGAATATTGGGGATATGATGCTTTTAGGCCACTGCAGGAAGAAATAATAAGTTCCGTGTTGGCTGGCAGAGATACGTTTGCCTTACTACCCACCGGCGGTGGTAAATCAATCTGCTTTCAGATTCCATCGATGATGCAAGATGGAATATGCCTCGTTATAAGTCCATTAATTGCCTTAATGAAAGACCAGGTGGCTAATTTGAAAAATAAAGGAATCCCGGCACTTTCAATACATGCAGGCATGAGCTTTATAGAGGTAAAAAAAACTTTACAAAATGCCATGTATGGCAACTTTAAATTTCTTTATGTGTCACCGGAGCGATTAGAGACGGCATTATTTTTAGAATATTTATCCGGCATCCGGGTTAATTTGATCGCAGTAGATGAAGCACATTGTATCTCCCAATGGGGATACGATTTCAGGCCTTCGTACTTACGTATTGCCGCTGTGAGAGAATATTATTCTGACATACCAATATTGGCTCTTACTGCCTCTGCCACCGTAGAGGTACAAAAGGATATTTGTGAGAAATTACAATTCGGAGAAGGGTACGGATCCTTTCACCAGTCTTTTGAAAGAGCTAATCTTTCCTATAGCTCCTTTGAAATTTCTGCCCGGCAAAATAAACTTTTATCTATTTTGAAAAAAGTGCCTGGCAGTGGAATTGTATATTGCAAGACAAGAAAAAGAACAAAGGAAATTGCTGAACTATTGGTAATAAATGGAGTCAGCGCTGATTTTTATCATGCAGGCCTTACTAACGAACAGAGAAATAAAAAGCAGGAAGATTGGATCAATAACAAAGTCCGGATTGTTGCATGTACCAATGCTTTTGGTATGGGTATTGACAAGCCTGATGTGCGTATCGTAATTCATTATGATACGCCGGATGCTTTAGAGAGTTACTACCAGGAAGCAGGCCGGGCAGGCCGCGATGGCAAAAAAGCTTACGCTGTACTATTTTATAGCCAGGCAGAATTAAAAGACTTAAAAAAGCAATCGGATATCAGGTTTCCTTCAAAAGAGGTTATTAAGAAAGTATATGGCGCACTATGCAATTTTTTTCAATTGCCCTCGGGAAGTGGTGAAGGCGTTTCCTACAATTTTGACATCAATACCTTTGTAAAAAATTTTAAGCTGGATGCCTATTCAGTTAATAGCGTCTTAAAGATTCTCGAGCAAGAAGAACTAATTAACTATAGCGAACAATTCTTTTCACCTCCCACTGTTGTCTTTACTTCTGATAAAGGTGTTTTACGTTCTGTTGAAGAGTCATACCCGGATTATGACCAAGTAGTAAAAGGGTTGCTCCGATCCTATGATGGTATATTTGATTTTCCATGTGCCATTAATGAATACCAGCTTTCAAAATTCATCTCAATGCATCAGGAAAGAGTGTCACAAATTTTAATTGAGCTAAAGGGTATGGGAGTAATCGATTATACTCCGCAAAAAGAAAAACCCCAAGTTTATTTTCTTAAAAACAGGGTAAAAACTGCTGATCTTTTTATCAATGAAAAAAATATTATTAAAAGGAAAAGAGCATTTGAAAAAAGATTTGACGCAATGATTCAATTTGCTGGAAATAAAAATCAATGCAGAAGTAAAATGATTGCTTTCTATTTTAATGATCTTACAGCCAGTCGTTGTGGTATATGCGATAATTGCCTTAGTGCGAAAAGAACCATTATAACAAAAGACGAATTTGATTTGATTTCACAAGGCATTAAAAATATCAGCCGACAGAAAGAAGTTACGACTGAAGATATTTTTCAAAGCCTCGCATCTTTTAAAGAAAATAAAGTTTGGAAAGTATTGACATTTCTCCAGGAGGAAAATATATTAACTGTCAATCAAAATGGATTAATAAAAAGTAAATAAGAAAAAAGTGAAAATCATTTGTAGTAGAAAATAAAGAAGACAAGCGAATTACACTTTTTTACTTTCTCATGCACCGGACGTTTAAAAAGGGGTTGTAAAAAAAAGGGGACCCAGATAGAAATCTAGTCCCGCTTTAAAATCCAATATCCTATGAAAAACCGCGGCAAATATAATACGAAAAACGCTATATCACAATACTTTAAAATAAATATTAAGAAAATTAGAGGTCTATTTAGTAAACGGTTGTTTTTATCTGTTATATGGGGCCTTATTTCAAACAATCACAAAAAATACTGATACCTTCTATGTTTTAAAACCAGTTTTTGGTAGTTTTCCTCGTTCTGCCGCCAAGGCCTAATGAACCTAATAAACTTCTTACTATTGTATTTCCCGCAGTGCGTACAATACTTTTTACCACAGAATTATTAGCCACTTTTTCAAAAGTGCTTTCTTCCTGTTTTGTAGCTTTTCCCGATACCACTGGAGGGGAACTGGCTGCCGCTTCCGTTATTTTAGCAGTCAACATTTCATAAGCGCTTTGACTATCGATTACCTGGTTGTATTTTGCTGCCAATTTTGAATGGCTTACAATGTTGTCAATTTCACCTTCTGTGAGCACATCCATTCTGCTTCTTGGAGTACACATCATAACATGTGCAAGCGGGGTTGGTATCCCTTTTTCATTTAACAGCGTAACAAGCGCTTCACCTATACCTAACTGAGTGATCAGATCTTCAGTTTTATAAAATGTTGTTTCAGGATAATTCTGTGCGGTTTGTTTGATTACCTGCCTGTCATTGGCAGTGAAGGCTCTCAAAGAATGTTGGATCTTTAATCCTAATTGGCCTAAAACACTTGCAGGTACATCCATTGGGTTTTGTGTACAGAAATAAATACCTATTCCTTTGGAACGGATTAGTTTAATAACTGTGTTGATCTGGTCTAATAAAGCTTTGCTGGCTTCTTCAAAAATCAGATGTGCTTCATCAATGAAAATAATCAATTTGGGCTTATCTAAATCACCTTCTTCAGGGCAAACAGAATATAACTCGGCAAGCATTTGCATCATAAAAGTAGAAAATAGTTTTGGCCGGTCCTGAATGTCAGTTACTCTCAATATGCTGATCATTCCGCGGCCATCATCGTTGATACGCATGAGGTCTTCCACTTCAAAACTTTTTTCGCCAAAGAATAAATCAGCGCCCTGTTGTTGGAGTTCTATTACTTTTCTTAATATAGTTCCTGTTGACGTTGTAGAAATATTTCCATAAGAAGCCTGTAATTCTTTCTTACCTTCATTACCTGCATATTGCAATACTTTGATAAAATCTTTCAGATCAAGCAACGGAAATTTGTGATCATCGCAATATTTAAAGATCATAGCTACCACGCCGCCCTGTGTATCGTTTAGCCCTAAAATTTTCGACATTAAAATCGGACCGAATTCCGACACCGTAGCTCGTAATTTTACCCCTTTCTGATTACTAAGAGTAAGTAAGTCTACAGGGAAAGTGCATGGTTTATAATCCATTTTTAATTTTTGGTAACGTGACGTTATCTTATCATTCACCGTTCCTGCGGCAGCAATTCCGCTTAGATCTCCTTTTATATCCATCAATAAGCAGGGAACGCTCGCATCGCTTAATCCTTCAGCAATCATTTGAAAAGATTTTGTTTTGCCCCCGCCTGTAGCGCCAGCAACTAAACCATGACGGTTTAGAGTGGAAAGGGGCAGAAAAATTTCAGCTTCCGGAATCACTTCTCCATCCAGCATTCCTGCACCGATCTTTATAATTTCCCCTTTAAAAGTGTAACCATTTTTTATCGTCTCAATGAATGCATCTTTATTACCCATGATTTTTTTTGGGAAAGTTACAAATGAATTTCAAAAGCATACGATAGTTTTGTCATTATGTCCATATATTTAAGGCTCATTATTTGTGGCATTAAATATGTAAAACAAGTTTCATAAAAACTAAATATCTTTATTCAGAATAAAATATACAATTATGGAAAATATTAAACCGAAAATTCTTATTTGTGAAGACGATCCAAACCTCGGAATGGTATTAAAGAATTATCTTGAATTGAATGATTATGATGTAGTATTAGAAAGAGATGGAAGGCTTGGGCTTGCGGCATTTCAGCGCGAAAAATTTGATCTGTGTCTTCTCGATGTAATGATGCCCAATATGGATGGCTTTACGGTTGCTGAAGAAATAAGGAACGTTGATCCGGATATGCCATTATTTTTTCTCTCGGCAAAAACCATGAAAGATGATATTATTAAAGGATACAAGTTGGGCGCAGACGATTATATCACCAAACCTTTTGACAGTGATGTGCTGTTGCATAAGATAAAAGCGATTTTAAAGCGGAATGAAGAGCTGCACCGTGAAGAGGCTAACGCCGAATATGATTTAGGCAAATTTCATTTCAATCCAAGATTACGTCAGTTGGGCGTTGGCAAAGACGTACAGACATTGTCACCTAAGGAGAATGAACTATTGAAAATGCTGAGTGAATACAAAAATGATCTGTTGCCCAGGGAAGCTGCACTTAAAAAAATATGGGGAAGCGATACTTATTTTAATGGCCGGAGTATGGATGTTTATATCGCCAAACTTCGCAAATATTTAAAAGGAGATCCCAACATAGAAATAGTAAATATTCATGGAAATGGTTTCCGCCTGGTAGTGCAGGAGTAATGAACGCCATTTCTTTAGCGTGTTTCATTTTAACAGCACCGCAGCGACTAAGCCTGCGGTTTCTGTTCTTAAGCGATTTAACCCCAAAGTCACAGGAATATAGTTTTGCCGGATTGCGATTTGAATTTCATCTTCAGTAAAATCCCCCTCAGGGCCAATCAAAATTATTCGTGCACCATCTTTATCCCCAATAGAATCGGGTAGGTTTTTCTTTTCTTCTTCAAGACAGTGAGCAATGAATTTTTGATAATAGTCTCCTTTAACTACATCACTGAACTTTGTGGGTGATGATAGTTCGGGTAACCAGGCTTGGCTACTTTGCAACATGGCACTTATTAAAATAGATTGTATTCTTTCAAATCTGAAATGAGATTTTTCAGTTCGTTTGCAAATTAAAGGTATGATGGCAGATACACCTATCTCTGTTGCTTTTTCTATAAACCACTCAAAACGGCTGGCATTTTTAATTAAAGAAATTGCGATCGTTAACTTGCTCCCAGATGGGGGAATAAATTCTTCACGGATAATTTGTACTTCTGTCTTTTTTTTATCTGCAACAATTATTTCAGCAGATAGTATCCGTCCTTTACCATTGGTAATTAATAGCTGACCTTTTTCCTTCATGCGCAGAACCTGCGCGATATGCTTAGAGCTATCTTCACTTAAAACTAACCGGTAGGTATCATGTAAATTTTCTTCAAAGAAGCGTGGGAGAGCCATTAGTATTTCCTTTACCGGTTATTAAAATCAGAAAGGTGCATTCTCATCAAATTCTTCATCATTCATTTTACTTCCTGCCTGGAAATAAAGTTTTGCACCACCGGAATCGTCCAGGTCTTTCACCGGCTTAAAGTTGCCCTGAGGTAAGCCACTACCGAAACCGTCATCATCCTTTTCAATAAACTTTTGGATATGTAAAAGCGCTTTTAATTTGATAGTTTCCAATTGCCCGTTTCTATGTTTAGCGATCCTTACCTCTGTATCTCCCTTGATCGATTCTCCCATTTCGTTTTCATGCACATCATAATATTCTGGCCTGTAAAGGAAGATCACCATATCCGCATCCTGCTCTATCGCACCTGATTCGCGCAAATCACTTAATTGGGGAATCTTATTTCCCTCTTTTCTTTTTTCTACTTCACGGCTTAACTGGCTTAAAGCAATAATGGGAACCTGCAATTCTTTAGCCAGGCCTTTTAAGTCTCTTGAAATACGACTGATCTCCTGCTCACGGTTACTGTTACGGTTTTCGCCGGTACCACTCATTAGTTGTAAGTAGTCAATGATAATCAATCCTACATTGTGTTTATTTTTCAGTCTTCTGCACTTTGCTCTCAACTCAAAAATGTTTAATGCCGCAGTATCATCAATGTGTATGGGCGCCGATGCCAGTCTGTCAATTCCTTTTTTATACAACTGTTTCATCTCATGATCTTCCAGTCGTCCTCTTGCAATCTTTTCCAAAAGAATTTCACTCTCAGCGCTTAGAATTCTTTGTACCAGCTGACTGGCACTCATTTCCAGTGAAAAGAAACCAACACCAGTGGGCTTAGTTGGATGAAGAGCAGCATTACGCGCAAGATTAAGCGCAAATGCTGTTTTACCTACTGATGGACGGGCAGCCAAAACGATCAAATCACTTGCTTGCCATCCGTAAGTAACACGGTCAATAGATGCAAAACCCGTCGGTACTCCGGTAATTTCATCCTGCCTGGTTCTTAAATCTTCAATACGCTGGATCGTTTTCACCAGTACGGAGTCAATGCTTGCATAATCTCTTTTTAGGTGTTTGTTCGTAATATCAAAGAGTTTGGTTTCTGCCATATCGAGCAGTTCAAATACATCAGTACTGTCCTCAAACGCATCAGTAATAATTTCACTGCTTATTTTTATAAGTTCTCGCTGTATAAATTTCTGAAGAATGATCCTTGCATGTATCTCTATATTTGCCGAAGAGAAAACGGCGTTGGTAAGTTTTGTAACATAAAAAGGGCCTCCAATGAGTTCAAGTTCCTCTCTAAATCTTAACTCCTCTACCACGGTTAACAGATCAATGGGAGAATTTTTTTGTTGTAAACCCTGCATAGCCCGGAAGATTCTTTGATGCGCTTCCACATAAAAGCATTCAGGAGTCAGAATTTCTATAATAACATCAAAAGCATTTTTTTCAAGCATAACAGCACCAAGTACCGCCTCTTCTAATTCTTTTGCTTGTGGTGGCACCTTGCCAAATGCCATCGTTCCCAATTCCAAAGAACTGTTTTTTCGCCTTATTTTCCTGTCTTTATTGATGTTCGTAAGATCCATTTATTATTTTCTCAAATTTTAGCAATAATTAAAACAATTTTCGTTTTCATTATAGAGGTCGGCTAAGGTAATGGACAAAACGGGATATAAAATTAGTGGTTCATATCTATATTTATGCAGACGGTCTTCACATATTAAATCACAGGTATTTACTCATTATCCACAAACTTTTCATTGTTTTCCACAATCTAAAAAAAATTTCCCATTTTTTAAATGTTGATTCCACAATTTGTTGTGAAGAAAATATTTCGTCTTTTTAATTGGGTATATCAATAAAATTTGGTAGAACCCTCTTCAAAAAAGTAAGCTCGTTAAACATAAAAGAATGATAGTATGCTAAATAATACAAAGCTTACTTACCTACTTCTTTCTTATTTTTGGAGGATTATTAAAATGAAACGGAGACAACAAAAAACACATGAAGATTAGTTATAATTGGCTTAAAGAATATCTACCCACAGATGAACTCACTACAGAAATAGCAGGAAATCCACAGAAAATATCAGCAATTTTAACATCGGTAGGCCTTGAAGTGGAGGCCTTGGAGAAATATGAAGAAGTCGAAAACAGTCTTGAAGGACTTATTGTTGGTGAAGTAATTGATTGCGCAAAACATGCTGATGCGGATAAACTGAAAATCGTCAATGTAGATAATGGTAAAGGAGATATACTACAGATTGTTTGTGGCGCTTCTAATGTAGATGCTGGTCAAAAAGTGGTTATTGCTCCGGTAGGTGTTACATTATATCCGGTTTCCGGTGATCCTTTCATAATAAAAAAAGCGAAAATCCGTGGCGTGGAGAGCGATGGAATGTTGTGTGCTGAAGATGAAATAGGTGTTGGGCGTGACCACCAGGGGATTATAGTATTGCCCCACGATGCAAAGCCTGGAATGTCTGCCAGAGAATTTTATGGATTGTATCAAGATTGGATCTTTGAGATTGGATTAACTCCAAACCGCATGGATGCTATGAGTCACCTCGGTGTAGCAAAAGATGTCTGTGCCTATATTTCGCATCATTATAAAAAACAAATCAAAGTAGTTGAACCTTTTAAAAATAATTTTAAAGAGGATAATAATTCAGAGTCTGTAACAGTACAAATGAAAGATACAGGAAATTGCGAACGGTATGCTGGAGTGAGTATATCAGGGATTACAATAGCTGACTCACCAATATGGTTACAAAATAAATTAAAGAGTATAGGTCTTCACCCGGTAAATAATATTGTAGACATTACCAACTTCATACTTCATGAAACCGGTCAGCCATTACATGCGTTTGATCTGAATAAAATAACAGGCAGACAAATTATAGTTGAAACATTGCCAGAGGGCACCGTTTTTATTACGCTTGATGGAAAGCATCGAAAACTTAGCAACACAGATATAATGATTTGCGATGGCAATGATAACCCCATGTGCATTGCCGGTGTATTTGGCGGAGCAGAAAGTGGAATACAACCTACATCCACTTCCATCTTCCTCGAAAGCGCTGTTTTTAATCCAGCTTCCATCAGAAAATCTATGTTACTACACAACTTAAGAACCGAGGCTGCAGTACGTTTTGAAAAAGGAATCAATATTGGGAATACGGTAGCTGTCCTGAAACGCGCAGCTTTGCTCATTAAGGAAATAGCAGGTGGAAAAATCACCTCGAAAATCACAGATGTATATCCAGTACCAAGAGAGAAAAAAGAAATTGTTTTATCTAACCACTATCTTAAGAAAATAAGTGGAAAAAATTATCATCCTGATACCGTTACTAATATATTGAAATCATTAAATTTCACCATCTTAAGAGAAGGTATTGATGGAATAACCGTAGCGGTGCCGTATAGCAATCCGGATATAGCTATTCCGGCAGACGTTATTGAAGAGATTATGAGAATCGATGGTCTTGATAATATCGGCATTCCCAAAATGGTAAAAATGACTCCATCCATCAATCACGGATTGGACGAAGTATTGACAAAAGAAAAGATAACATCATGGCTGGTTGGAAATGGGTTCAGGGAAATTTTTACAAATTCCATTACCAATAGTAAATATTTTGATAGAGAAACCCTTACTACCACAGTAAAAATAATAAACAGCCTGAGCGAAGACCTTAATGTAATGCGGCCCGAAATGTTACCAACCGGTTTGGAATGTATTGCTTATAATCTTAACAGAAAAAATAGTAACCTTTTATTTTTTGAATTTGGTAAGACGTATTCCAAAATCGGTAGTGATTATTCTGAAAAAGAAACTCTTGCATTATATCTTACAGGAAATAAAAACGAGCAGAGTTGGAATTTACCCGCAAATAAAATTGATATCTTTTTTGCAAAGGGAGTTTGCGAATGTATTTTTTCTCTGTTAGGTATTAATAATTTTCAATTTGAAATAGAAGGGAATCTATTGCTTGAGGACAGTTTGACTGCGTCGGTAGACAAAAACCTCATTGCGTGTGTGGGTAGTGTAAAAATTTCTCAACTGGAATTGGTTTCTATTAAGCAACCTGTATTTTTCCTTTGTATAGATTGGGAAAGATTAATATTATTGGCAAAAGACAAGGATATTTCTTATGAGACAATTAATAAATTTCCAGAGGTACAAAGGGATTTGTCGTTGGTAGTAGACAAAACTATATCTTATCAGCAGATTGAAAATTTAGTGAAGTCTCTGCATCTTTCTAAGCTTACCCACATTGAGCTATTTGATGTGTTCGAAAATGAAAAATTGGGAAATGATAAAAGATCATTGGCTTTTAGTTTTGTTTTTTCCGATAAAGAGAAAACTTTAACTGATATAGAAGTTGAGAATTTTATGAATGAAATAATTAGAACGCTGGAAAAAGAGGTAAATGCCTTAATAAGAAGCAATGCCTGATTCTATTGAACATTATATTAAAAGCATCCAGCCAAAGCTGCGATTATTACTGAAAAAATATGCATTGCTGGAAAAAGAGAATATGCAAATCAAAAATGAAAATGAAAATTTTAAGTCCAGAGAAAAAGAATTAATATCAAAAATTGAGACGTTAGAGCAGCAGGTTGACATTCTGAAAGCTTCTACCGGCAAGCTTGATGGGAATGAAAAAATTAAATTTGAAAAAGATATAAACCGTTTTATAAGGAATCTTGATAAATGTATCGCAATGCTTAATAAATGACAATAGTACAGGAACAGCTTATCCCTCTTAATATTGTAATAGGCGACAGAAATTATCGTATTAAAATATTGCCTTCTGATGAGGAAGCAGTAAGGAAAGCATTAAAAGTGATTAATGAAAAGATCATTGAGTTCCGCACCCAGTTTGCCGGAAAGGATATGCAGGATTATATTTCAATGGTACTTATCTGGTATGCAACACAGACAAAAGAAAATAATGACGCTATTATGAACACCGATTTGATAGATGCGTTGTTAAAAATGGAAAAGCAATTGGATGAGATAATCTGATGGTTGTTGTATTATTTTTTAATTATTAAAGATGATAGATAGCTGTAAAAATTGCTTTGATGTAAACTATTAATTTTGTTTAACTATTTGATCTGTTTTACTGCAAATCATCGTCATCAAAGGTGCCCGAGTCATTTACAAAAATTCTACTTTGGAAATCACCATGCATGATTATATCAGAATCTAATTCAATTTCTTCCTCGAAAATTGAACCGGACTTTTTTACCAATAAAGTGCCCTGTAAATATTTCTCATCGTGTTGTGATGCATCTAATCCAATTTCTTCATCTTCTTCACTTACTCTCATGGGCATTACACGGTTAATAAATTTGAAAATACCATAAGACGCAGAAAAACTATAAGCTACCACAATGAATAACCCTTTTAACTGGGTAAAAAAGAAAGCAGGATTACCATAAAATAATCCATCATTTCCGCCCGCATTTATTGTTTTTGTTGCAAAAATCCCTGTTAGAATCATTCCTACTATTCCACCAATACCATGACAAGGAAATACGTCGAGAGTATCATCTAAAATAGATTTTGATTTATAATAAACCGCCACATTAGAGATAATTGCTGCTATCATTCCAATAAAAATACTTTGAGGAATTGCTACAAAACCCGCTCCCGGCGTAATGGCTACTAAACCAACCACGGCTCCAATACAGAAACCTAATACGGAAGGTTTTTTCCCTCTTAATACATCAAAGAACATCCACGCCAAACCACCAGAAGCAGCGGCGGTATTTGTTGTGGCAAATGCAGAAACCGCCAGTCCATTTGCCGCTAATGCTGAACCGGCATTGAAGCCAAACCACCCAAACCAAAGCAGTCCTGTACCAATTAAAACATAGGGAATGTTCGATGGTGACATTTCCTTATGTTCTCTGTGTGATTTTCTTCTTTTTAAAACTATCGCTCCTGCAAGTGCAGCGCAACCCGCAGATATATGCACTACGGTTCCTCCTGCAAAATCAAGGATGCCCATTTTGAATAAGAAGCCCTCTGGATTCCAGGTCCAGTGAGCAATAGGTGCGTATACTAAAAGACTAAACAGCACAATAAATAGTATGTAAGATGAAAAACGAATTCTTTCAGCTACCGCACCTACTACAAGACTGGGTGTTATTATTGCGAACATTAATTGAAAAAGAGCAAAGAGTAATAATGGAATTGTAGGTGCAAAACTCCATGGTGCGCCTGAGCTAACTCCCTTAAAAAAAAGATATGTGAATGGATTACCAATAAAACCCCCAATCGAGTCTCCGAATGCAAGACTAAAACCCACTGTTATCCATAAAACACTTACTATGCCAGTAGCAACAAAGCTTTTAATCATAGTTGAGAGAATGTTTTTTCTATGCACCATGCCGCCGTAGAAAAATGCTAGGCCAGGAGTCATAAGAAAAACCAGCGCTGTTGCAACGAGAATCCAGGATATGTCTGCAGAGTTATAGGCTTTAAACCCATCAAATTCTGAAACAGAAGGTACAAATAATGCTAAAATGGCTACGAGCATTAGCAGTAAGAAAGGTAACGAATTTTGAATGGTAATTTTTTTCACATTTAATTATTTTTTCAAAAATACCAGAATTAAGTGAAAAATCGAGCAATTGCTTATATATTTAATTTTATTATTAGTATGTAAGAATTTAAATTTATTGATTACCATTATTTTAGTATTTTTTATTTTATAAATATTAACATATGTATAATAATAATGTTAGTAAAATATTTCTTTATGTCTTTTTAAGTATGCAATAAGTAAATTTATATAGAAATTAATAAAAATTATAATGTGAATAAATTATATAACACAAGTCGCATTAGCTAAAAATCAAAATAGCATTTAAGAAAGAATGGTGAATCAGTCTTAGATTAAAAGTCTAGTAAAATCATGGCTGGAAAATTTCTTCGGTCTTGATTAGCCTGATAGTCCATCTAATAAATAATAATAGTAGGGTGTTGTAAAAGATGAAAAAATTCTAGCTATACAATGGCTGAAAAGACTCTTTTCCTTATTAACAGGAGTGACGTATAAAATACGGATACAAAATGAATTAATAATTATAACGAACGGTAGAAAAAGTGACAAGGTGCCACCAGAGAAATTTGAAAATGTGGGCGAATAGTTATAGAGAGTACAGGCTAATGAGGATCAAAATAAAGTGGGCGGGAATTAGCAAACTACCCTTTTTTAATCGGAGTTATATTAAATACGGGCGGGTATTACAATGCTGTAGTAAGGATCTCACAAGCCAAAATGTATTTTATTAATAAAAAAAAACGACTCAGATAATTGTGCCTTATAACGAAAGTTTTTGGAAAGAACCTAAAGGATTCTTCTTATACCTGATGCAAAATATTCTCATCTTTTGAGGGCAATAAAGAATAACCCATAAGGTATTCATCTACTATTTTTGCACATTCTCTTCCTTCAGATATTGCCCATACGACTAATGACTGGCCACGCCGCATGTCTCCTGCTGTAAAAACCTTGGAGATATTAGTATGGAACTCCTTTTCTGAGGCTTTTACATTTCCTCTTTTATCAAGCTCTACATCGAGCTGACTTAATAAGCCTTCGTGTTGAGGGTGCAAAAATCCCATTGCCAGGAAAGCACGTTCACAGGGAATTTCTCTTTCACTTCCCGGCACTTCTACAAATTGAGCAGGCTTTTCGTCTTCAGTAAACTTCCACTGAAGATCTACTATCTTCAAGGCTCTCAGATTATTATCTTCGTCTCCTAAAAATTCTTTCGTAGCAATTGCCCAGCTTCTGTTTGCCCCCTCCTCATGAGAACTTGTGGTTCTTAAGATCATGGGGTAACTAGGCCATGGCATGAAAGAAGTACGACCCTTTGGTGGAATTGGTAATAACTCAAATTGCGTGATAGATAATGCCTTCTGCCGGTTTGATGTTCCTACACAATCACTTCCTGTATCTCCACCTCCGATAACGACTACGTTTTTACCTGTAGCAACGATATCTTCTTCTTTCACTTCTATTTTAGATACACGCTTGTTTTGCTGCTTTAAAAAATCCATGGCAAAATAAATTCCCTTCAGATGTCGTCCCGGAATTTCCAGGTCTCTTGGGATAGTTGAACCACCTGTCAGTACAATTGCGTGATATTCTCTCAATAAATCTGTGATACTAATATTTACTCCCACATTGGCATTACATTTTATCTCAACTCCTTCCTCTATCATCATATTTATCCTTCTGTCTACTACCCATTTTTCTAATTTAAAATCGGGAATTCCGTAACGTACTAACCCTCCCGGCTTATCATCTCTTTCAAAAAGCGTAACTAAATGACCAGCCGAATTTAACTGAGTAGCTGCGGCCATTCCTGCAGGCCCTGAGCCAATAATTGCAATTTTCTTTCCTGTTCTCACAGCGGGAATGCGCGGTTGAACATACCCATTTTCAAATGCAATTTCTATAATATGCTTTTCAATTTCCTCAATGGTAATTGCTGGTTGATTAATTCCCAATACACAGGCTGTCTCACAAGGTGCCGGACAAATCCTTCCTGTGAACTCCGGAAAGTTATTTGTAGAGGAAAGTATTTCATACGCTTCCTTATAGCTTTTTCGATAAATGGCGTCGTTAAACTCAGGGATAAGGTTTCCTACAGGGCAACCTTCATGGCAAAAAGGAGTACCGCAATCCATACATCTTGCAGCCTGCTCGTTCAATTTTCGTTCAGAATATCGTTCGATAAATTCTTTATAATCGTTCACTCTTTCGGGAGCCGGCCGTTTTTTTGGAAGCTCCCTGGTAAATTCTAAAAAGCCGGTTATTTTTGCCATTGTTTCTTACGTTTTTTCTGCCCAACCATTATAAGCGCTGACGATTATAAGTTTTGGCCGGTCGTAAATCTTATTCAAATTGAATATTACTCTTTGTCAACAGATACTTTTTCCGTCTCTGCCACCCTCTTTTCTGAAAGTACTTTTTTGTAATCCTGTGGAAATACTTTTACAAAATTCCTGATTTGATTTTCAAAATCATTTAAAATAAATTTGGCAACAGTGCTTCCTGTGTACTGAAATTGTTTATTAATCATTTCATGCAGAAGCTTTTCGTCGTCCTGTGTTACGGGATCAAGATCAACCATCTCTTTATTGCATAAGGCATCAAACTTGTGTCTTACATCATATAAGTAAGCAATGCCCCCGCTCATTCCCGCCGCAAAATTTCTTCCTGTTTCTCCAAGTATGACAACGTTCCCGGCGGTCATATATTCGCAGCCATGATCGCCAACTCCTTCCACCACTACATTTGCCCCGGAATTACGAACGCAAAACCGCTCACCTGCTTTCCCACGAACAAATGCTTCACCAGAGGTCGCCCCATAGAAGGCTACATTTCCAATGATGATATTTTCTTCAGGAACGAAACCTGCGTTCTTAGAAGGATACGCAATTATCCTGGCTCCACTTAATCCCTTGCCAAAATAGTCATTCGCGTCGCCTTCCAATTCCATTGTAACACCACAGGTATTAAAAGCTGCAAAACTTTGGCCTGCTGTTCCCGTAAATTTAAAGTGAATGGTATTGTCAGGTAAGCCCTTGGCCTTATATTTTTTAGAAATTTCATTGGATAACAATGTTCCCGTGGTTCTGTCGGTGTTTAGTATATCGAAAGAAGCGGTTACTTTTTTCAAGTGCTTTAGTGCAGGCTGTGCTATTTTTAATAATTTTCTATCGAGAATTTCATCTAATCCATGATCCTGTTCTTCGCTTTTAAACAGACCTACATTTTTAGATGCAGGTTCTTTATACAGTATAGGGGAAAGATCAAGTTTGCTAAATTTCCAATGATTAATATTTTCTCTTTTCTCAAGAAAATCAACCTGTCCCACCATTTCATTGATTGTTCTAAAGCCGAGTTCAGCCATGATTTCTCGTAATTCCTGGGTCAGAAATTTAAAGAGATTTACCACATGATCAGCATCACCAGTAAAGCGTTCGCGCAATACGGGATTTTGAGTGGCAACTCCAACCGGGCATGTATTTAAATGGCACTTGCGCATCATAATACATCCTTCTACGATTAAAGCAGCAGTAGCAACTCCCCATTCCTCCGCACCTAATAATGTCGCGATAGCTATATCACGCCCGGTTTTTAATTGTCCGTCAGTTTGCACCACCACACGGCTTCTTAACTTATTTCTCACCAGCGTTTGATGTGTTTCTGCCAGCCCTAATTCCCATGGTAAACCTGCATGTTTTATAGAACTCATCGGAGAGGCACCTGTTCCACCATCATGTCCGGAAATCAAAACAACATCCGCTTTTGCTTTAGTAACTCCTGCGGCAATCGTTCCCACGCCAGCTTTTGACA
>JBDTJI010000019.1:0-3064 GCA_039935935.1 Ginsengibacter sp.
CTGGCCTTTTACTGCCCCTGTTAAAAAATCCTGTCGTCCTATATCTGATGTAAGTGTTATTAAGGCCATTCAAAAATTGATTGATGATCGTATGCTCCTAAAGCGTTGTGACGAAGTATAATTTAATCTGAAAAAACTGTTAGTAAGAAAATGATATTTTTTTATCGTCTATGCAGGGTAAATAATTTGAGATATCTTTTTATTTTACTAATTCATCATTTTTAAAATACAATTTTCTTATTATTTTGTCTGCGAGGCCAGGCAAAAACTTATTCATAAATATAGCTTGCTTACCTTTAGAAGTCAATACAAGAGTACGTTTTCTTTTCTCTATTGCTTTCATAATGTGGCCGGCACATTCTTCTGCGGTCATTATTTTACCTTCATCCAGGGTAGATTCCATCACGGGTTTGGCATCCTTGCCTAAGGCAGCATATCTCGTGTTGGAAGCCGTAAAGCCGGGACACACCCACATTACATTCACACCCGAATCCAATAACTCTGTACGTAACGCTTCCATCCACCCTATTATTGCAGATTTGCTGGCGCTGTACCCGCTCCGACCCGGCAGTCCTCTGTAACCTGCTATGGATGATACTCCTACAATAACACCCTTATTGACCAGAATGGACTCCAAGGCAAATTTGGTACAATAAACAGTTCCCCAAAAATTGGTATCCATTAGTCTTTTCAAAGTAATAAGTTCTGTGTCTTTAAAAAGAGCCCGCATAGAAATTCCGGCATTGTTAATTAAAACATCGATTCTGCTAAACTTTTCAATAGTCTTTTCAATAAAATTTTTACAATCCTCCTCCTTGCTAACATCGGCTACTATCGTAAATAAAGGTTTGCCGGGAAAATCATTTTCTATTTGAACTAATTTTTCCGGGGTACGGGAGCAGGTAGATACATTAGCGCCCGTCGCTAAAAACTTTTCTACCAGCGCCCGTCCGATTCCATCTGTACCTCCGGTTATAGCAATTACTTTATTCGTAAACATTCTTGTTTTATTTGGGCAAAAATAGCAGAGAAGAAAGGAAGATAAAAATTAAATAGAATGTACGGGGAGTGGGGATAAATTTTATTATATAGATTTTCTCTCTAATTTATCGGTTCGAAAATGATAATAATCAAACTATACCGGGAAATACTTGACGTTGAATTTATTACACGACCTGGTGGGCACAAAGCTTTAACGGTGGTGTTCAAGATTGATTTAATGACATGTATCGACTATAACATCTTTTATTCAAACTTCAAAGTCCAATTTGTCTTTGATTCGTTACACACCCATAAAGGCGAAAAAATATTTCCGGTTGTTTTATTGTGCAATCTACCAACAAAGACGAAATAGTTATGGGCAATATCTTCCTTCAAAATAACCTTCAGACGGGTGAGGGTTAGTCAAGTTGAGTTGCATATAAAACTATTGAATCAGAAACATCAATGCATCACTCTGAGTTTTGTAGTAATAACCCGGAAATTTGAACAATTTTTTCAACTTGTGTAGAACAATTTAAACGATTGGATAAAGATAAATTTTACACTCACCGCTTACATCCAAATAATTACAAACCGTAAAATGAAAAGAGATAAGGCAAGTGGGAGAATTTACAGTAGCAAAAGTCACTTTGCTTTTATCTGCATCTACAATATTATAATTAACTTTATGCGTTCCTATGCCGGCACCTTGCTTATTGTTTCTCTTTCCCAAAAACGATGTTGGGCAATCGCATTAACAAAAGCAGCGGCAGTTTGGAGGGTATAATTTTCTGACATTATAATGCCATGAAATGCGGCATCATTACCATCTTTTGCATTCACTTTTTCTCCTGCAAAAGTGGATGATAAGAGTTCAACTCCCGCACCCACTGCAGCTATCGCCTTGCAATGCCTGTAAGCTTCATTAATAAAAAGGATTGCATTGGGTTCCTGTTTCAAAGCGGCAATACTATTGACACCGCCGGGGAGGAATATCGCGTCAAATAAAACAGACGATGAGCCGAAAAATGCCTGGTCGGCTCTCATTGGTGTCTTATCTGCTGCCGCAAAAGTTCCGAGTTTTAATGATATAATTTTTACGGTAGCGCCTTTTGCTTCCAATGCAGCTTTCATCTTCATTGCAGAATCATCTACACCATTTGCTGCTAAGAAGGCTACCTGCCTTGACACAATGGTGTTTTTAATCGTGTGAGCCATGCTAAGCGCTTCAGACTTTTCAACTGCCTGCTGCACGAATACCGGCTGAAAATCCTTAGGCTTTGCATCGGCACCATAGCTGCGGTTAATCGGATGCTCAGGTTTTCCAGGAACTTTCAGACCGAGGTTATCCGCAACGCGAGCCGCAAGACTACCATCGATTTGAGTGAGGAGGCCAACCACTCTCACCCTTACTGCTTCTGTATCGCAATGCGCTAATTCAAAACTAAAAGCATCTACAATATGATTTTGTTCCGGCTCGCTTTGGCTCATATAAAACAAACGGGCCTGGCTGAAATGATCGAAGAAACTTTTGCTCCTTGCTCTTATTTTTTTGGCATCAATTCTTTCAACATAGGAAGTGAATCCGCCATCCGCCATCTTTGCCTGGAAAGGACAACCACCTGCCAGGGTGTTGGGATTGTACGCCACTTTTCCTTTGTTAATTTGTTGACGCATATGCCCATCCCGCTGATTATTATGCACGGTATTTACGGAACGGTTAATGGGTATTTCATGAAAATTAGGACTTCCTAATCTGGATAATTGTGTGTCGGTATAAGAAAATAACCGTCCTTGCAACAAAGGATCGTTGGTGAAATCTATTCCCGGCACCAAATGCCCGGGATGGAAAGCGACCTGCTCTGTTTCCGCGAAGAAGTTTTCAGGATTTCTGTTCAGTGTCATTTTACCGACCCGCATTATGGGCACTTCTTCTTCAGGAATAATTTTAGTAGGATCTAACAGATCAAAAGCAAACTTATGCTCATCGGCTTCGGGCACGATCTGAACACCAAATTCCCATTCAGGATAAGCGCCATTCTCAATGGCATCATGCAAATCTCTCCGGTGAAAATCAGGATCT
>JBDTJI010000020.1:0-13141 GCA_039935935.1 Ginsengibacter sp.
GTAACAATTGCAAATTCATCGCAGGCGCTATTGGGCCATTGAATAAAACTTTAAGCTTATCTCCCGATGTAAATAACCCAGGCTTTCGCTCGGTAACATTTGATCAAGTTGCCAGCGCCTATTATGAGCAAATAAAAGGCCTTGTGGATGGTGGTGTAGATTTACTTTTGATAGAAACCATCTTTGATACCCTGAATGCGAAAGCCGCTATTTATGCTATAAAAAAATATTTTAGAGATACCCAAAAAGAAGAACTTCCAATAATGATCAGTGGGACAATTACAGATGCAAGCGGAAGAACGTTGAGTGGACAAACGCTTGAAGCATTTTACATTTCTGTATGTTTTGCCAATCCTTTAAGTGTAGGTTTAAATTGCGCACTTGGTGCCAAAGAAATGCGTCCGCATATTGAAGAATTAAGTGGAATAGCAAACTGTTATACATCGGCATATCCAAACGCAGGATTGCCGAATGCTTTCGGAGAATATGACGAACAGCCCGAAGAGACAGCGCATATTTTGGAAGATTGGGCGCGCGAAGGGTTTGTAAATATAGTTGGCGGATGTTGTGGCACCACGCCGGATCATATCAGGCATATTGCTGAGCAGGTGAAAAAATTTGATGCGAGGAAATTACCCATGATGGAGGAAATTTTGTAGAGGCGGATGCAATCCGTCTCTTGACTTGAAATCACAATTTGTGATCTTAAAGAAATATTATACCATTAATAGACATAAAAAATGCCAAAGTCAAATTTATCAATCGTAAAAGTCTCACAAGAAAATATTCTGGAAGAAATTTACGTAATCCAGGGAATAAAAGAAATGGTGGATAGGAATTTGGCGGAAATGTATGGTGTACCAAGGACAAGTCGCGACCTGTCCCTACTTATTTAAAAAAGATTATTAATACAGGAAAATAAATTAAGAAATCCAACTGGATTTAAAATTTCCGGTAAAACAAAATATAATGTCAACAACAAAAACAATAAAGCCCTATTTACGGCTCTCGGGTTTAGAGCCATTGGTAGTAAGGCCGGAATCACTTTTTATTAATATCGGTGAGCGCACCAATGTTACCGGTTCCAAAAAATTTGCCCGGTTAATCCGCAATGATAATTATGAAGAAGCGCTATCCGTAGCGCGTCAGCAAGTGGAAGGCGGTGCACAGGTATTGGATGTAAATATGGATGACGCATTGCTTGATAGTGAAAAAGCAATGGTTACATTTCTGAATTTGTTACAGGCTGAACCGGATATTGCCAAAATTCCGGTCATGATAGATTCTTCCAAATTCAACATTATTGAGGAGGGATTAAAATGTGTGCAGGGAAAATGTATCGTGAATTCTATTTCTATGAAAGAAGGGGAAGAAAAATTTCTGGAGCAGGCGTCCATCTGTCAAAGTTTTGGAGCAGCCGTGGTGGTGATGGCTTTGATGAAAAGGGGCAGGCCGATACCATAGAACGAAAAGTAGAAATATGTAAACGAGCCTATAAAATATTAACCGAACAGGCAGGGTACAAACCTGAAGATATTATTTTCGATCCCAACATTTTCGCTATTGCGACAGGAATTGAAGAACATAATAATTATGGAGTCGATTTTATTGAAGCGACAAAAGAAATCAAAAGATTGATGCCTCTCACCAAAATCAGCGGTGGAGTAAGTAATGTATCTTTTTCATTTCGTGGAAATGATACGGTAAGAGAAGCCATGCACGCCGTTTTTTTATATCATGCTATCAAAGCCGGAATGGATATGGGCATTGTAAACGCAGGTGCCTTGCAGATTTACGAAAATATAGATCCACAATTAAAAGAGCTTTGTGAAGATGTTATTCTAAATAGAAAGGAAGATGCCACCGATAAATTATTAACCTTTGCAGAAACAGTAAAATCAAAAGGGAAGGAAGTTGTAAAAGATGAAGCTTGGAGAAAAGAAGATGTATTGAAACGCCTTACACATTCCCTGGTAAATGGAATCACCGATTATATAGAGCAGGACACTGAAGAAGCACGCTTATTATTTCCAAAACCATTGGATGTAATCGAAGGACCGTTGATGGATGGAATGAATGTGGTTGGTGATTTGTTCGGAAGTGGAAAAATGTTTTTGCCCCAGGTGGTGAAAAGCGCCAGGGTGATGAAGAAAAGTGTGAATTATTTATTTCCTTTCATCGAAGCAGAAAAAGAAAAAACCAAACAGGCTAATATTGAGGCGGGAATATTAAACGTGGAAGGCGAAGGGCCGGCAAAAATTTTAATGGCTACCGTAAAAGGTGATGTACATGATATAGGAAAAAATATTGTGGGTGTTGTTCTGGGCTGTAATGGTTATGAAGTAATTGATTTGGGTGTAATGGTTCCTGCTGATAAAATTCTACAGGTGGCAAAAGAAAAAGATGTTGCAATGATTGGATTGAGCGGATTGATTACTCCTTCGCTTGATGAGATGGTTCATGTGGCGAGAGAAATGAAAAGAAATGATTTTCATATTCCTCTTCTGATCGGTGGAGCTACCACTTCGCGGCTACATACTGCGGTTCGCATTGCGCCGGAGTTTGATAACGGCGTAGTGCATGTTTTAGATGCCTCACGAAGCGTAACTGTTGCCGGAAATTTATTGAATAAAGAAAATAAAGCTGAGTTTTTATCCGGTATAAAATCCGAATACGAAAAATTAAAAAAAGATTTTGGCAATAAAAGATCTGCCAAAGTTCTATTGCCTTTTGGACAAGTACAAACAAATAAATTTCCCATTGACTGGGGGAATTTCAATCCTGTAAAACCCGCATTTACCGGCATAAAAGTATTTGAAGACTACGATCTCAATGAGATTTATAAGTATCTTGATTGGCAACCATTTTTTATTGCGTGGGAAATGCATGGAAAATTCCCACAAATTTTATCAGATGAAAAGATCGGAGATGCTGCAACAAAATTGTATGAAGAAGCGGAGGTTTTTCTGAAGAAATTAATCAAAGAAAAATGGCTTACGGCAAAAGGGGTAGTTGGTTTTTGGGAAGCCAATGCGATAGCGAATGATACAGTGGAAGTGAAAAATACAGAGGGGAAAAATTATAACCTTGAATTTTTGCGCCAGCAAATAAAAAAAGCACCCGGCCAACCCAATATGTCGCTGGCAGATTTTATAAAACCCGATGAACAGGATTATATTGGCGCATTCGCAGTTTCAATTCATGGCCTCGAACCACACATCGAAAGATTTAATAAAGAATTTGATGATTATAGTAAGATCATGTTGCAGGCGCTTGCAGACAGGCTTGCAGAGGCTTTTGCAGAATTGTTGCATGAAAGAACGCGAAAAGATTTTTGGGGTTATTCAAAAGAGGAAACTTTATCTTCTAAAGAATTGATCGAAGAAAAATATGCGGGCATTCGACCGGCGCCGGGATATCCTGCATGTCCTGATCATACTGAGAAATATAAATTGTTTGAATTACTTGACGCAACCAAAAACGCAGGTATCACTTTGACAGAATCATTAGCTATGTATCCGGCACCATCGGTTTGCGGCTGGTATTTTGCCAACCCGGAAAGTAAATATTTCGGCATAGGAAAGATTGCAAAAGACCAGGTGGAAGATTATGCCAAAAGAAAAAACATGCCGATAGGCGAAGTGGAAAGATGGCTGAGGCCGCAGTTGGATTATGAGGCATAATATTAATTGGATCCAATTTATTTTTATACAAATCTTTTCAAATTTAATTGATCTATTACATTTAAAATAAGTTGCACAGTAAAATAATATTCTTTAACTATTTCTATATTTTCAGTGTTTGAAAGAGAAGATTTTACCAGTTCTTTATCCATTAAAATTGACAGGTAACAAATCCTTCTCACAAAAGAGAACCTGATTTCTTTTCCCTTCTGTTCTTTCAAATTTAATAAACACTCTCTCAATTCCTGATCTATAAGCGAAACGATATCTGAAGGATTGGTACTATACACAGAAAACATACTTTCAAAAACACTATCGTTTAAATTAATAAAATATACTTCAGGTAATGGGAATAGCCTGTAATACTCATCCATAAAATTTTTCGTCAATTGTTCTTCACCTTTAGGCCAAATGTAGATATCGCCAGCAGAGTAAATTTTTAATGGAATTGCAAAAAATAATCCTTTAAAAATAATACTCGGTTTATTTTCTCCCAAGGATTTTTCATCACCGGTTTCTAATTCGGAGCAATAAAATTTTACATTATTATAATTTCCCGAAATAAGATCACATCCTTTATAGTAATCATAGAATCTTCTAAACAGGCTGCTTTTTTCATAATCCACCGGCGAAATATATTCGCTGGGCATGTAAATTAGCTCAGGTTCCAAATATTTTATTATCTCTCTGGTAACAGTCTCTTTAAAATTTGCAATAAAAGATTTTTTCTTTTTTGTGTATTTATAAATACTTATTATTAAAAAACACAACAACAATATGCCCACAATTATTTGCGATAGCAGGACACACATAATTCCAAACATCAAAAAAAGCAAACTGGCTATCCTCCATCCGAAGGCGTCGTTGCTTTGCAATTTCAGGTAAGAAAGAGCAGGTTTCAGTTTTGTATTATAAAAACTTTCAAAATCTTTTCTGTCTTTCATTTATTTAATAAATATATCTCTTTTTTTGTAACTCTGCATTGCACTAATACTTCTTATGCATATCATCTCATACAATGTAAATGGATTGAGAGCAGCAATTAAAAGAGGATTTATTTAATCGCTTAAAGCCAATCCCATGGGCATAGATTGTACCATGAAGTGAAAGATCATAAAGTTGACATAGAGCGATATACCAGGAGCCGTAGGTTTGCGGCTGGTATTTTGTCAATCCTGAGAGTAAATATTTTGGTACTGGAAAAATTGCCAAAGTGCAGATGGAAGACTATGCGAAAAGAAAAACCATGCAGCTGGACGAAGTGGAAAGATCGCTGAGACTCCAACTGGATTATGAGGCTTAATTAATCATTCTTTTATTGTCTGTTTAAAATATGAAGATCCTGCTAGATTCGCTGTATATATAGAATCCAATTACTTTTTAGTCCTAACAAAAGAGTTGAATTCCATTCTAAATAAAACACGAAATTAACATGAGGCTCGCTAAATCCCCCTTGCTAAAGTCTATTATTAAAATTATTCGAACTCAATTTCCAGAGCAGAATGAAGGAGAAGTAAAACCTGATTCTGAAAACAAGCCATCTTATACCAGAAGAAGATTTATTGCCGACGGTACCAAAGGAGCTTTGGTTACTGTCTTAGCGACTTCACTACCATTGCTAAATAGTTGCAGTTCTGGCAACCAGGATAAACATAATGATTATTCAGAAAAAAAACGATTCGTATCGCTATAATTGACGGAGGCATCGCAGATTTACATTGTGCTTATCAACTTCAAAAAGCCGGCATTGCATCTACTTTTCATGAAGCCAGCAAAAGAGTAGGTGGCCGTATTCTTACTCATTACAACAATTCAATGGGCATCGATATCTTCCCGGAATTTGGGGGGATTTTTTAGATTCCAGCCATGATGATATGCTCTCGTTAGCCAAGGAGTTTAATTTGGAATTAATAAATCAGGAAAGCGAAAGAGTTGCTAAGAATCTTATATCCGAAGTTTATTTTTTTGACAACAGGAATATTCCTGAAAAAGAAATCATCAGAGAAGTTGCTAAGATATCCGGTAAGATCAAAAGCGATATTGATTCGTTAGGAGAAGATTATGATACACCTGAGGCAATCATACTGGACAACACACCATTAAGCCAGTATATAGCAAGTCTGCGTTGTGCAAAGTGGCTACAAAAAATTCTTACTGCTTCGTTTACTGCAGAGTATGGAATGTAATTTAGTGAGCAATCCACGCTTAATATGCTGGACATGGTCAATCCGGATACTTCAGACGGTTTCCGGATATTTGGAGACAGCGATGAGCGATTCAGAGTAAAAGGAGGCAATTCCAAAGTGATTGAAGCACTGACGAAACAACTGGGTAATGACACTATCAAAAGAAATTATAAATTGATTTCCTTTTCCGATACGGATAATGATAAATATCATCTTTCTTCGATGACGGCAAAACAATTATTGCTGACTATGTAGTAATGGCTATTACTTTTACCATGCTTAAAAATGTAAAAATGGGATTGAAAGCCAAAACCCCGGAAAAATTGAAATGCATTAATGAGTTGGGCATGGGTAATAATACTAAACTGGTTTTAGCATATGATGGATCTCCCTGGAAAGAGGATCCCAACAGGGCTACGGGACGTCTATGCCAGGCGGAAATTACGAACGGATGGGATGGTGGGTATAACAAAGAAGATGGCAATTCTTACGGGGTGTATGTGTGTTATTTTGGAGGTAATTTTTCTCAAAAACTTAGTGATGCTTCTTTTAAAAATAAGATGGCGCCTCCTACACATGTGTGGAGTACTGAACTCCCTGTTGACACAGTAACCAGGATGAGCAAAGATGTTGACAAGTCTTTTCCCGGCACTTACAAAAAATTTAAGAATATGCACGTATTTGTAAACTGGATCGATTACCCTTATACAAAGGGTAGTTATAGTTGCTACAAAACGGGACAAAGGACCACTATTGCCGGAGAAGAAATCAAACCCGTTGGAAATATATTATTTGCCGGAGAACAATGCAGCCGCGATTTCCAGGGTTTTATGAATGGTGGCGCAGAAACCGGGCGCAGAGCTGCGGAAGAAATAATTAAAAGATTATAACGAATCATTCCGTCCTTTATTGGTTTTCGTAAATACAAAAATTAAAATGATAAATACATTCACCACATTCATGGAATGGAGGAAAAGGTTGAACAGATAATTGCATAATTTCGTATCCAATAAATTTGCGAATGCGTATTATTTCATACAATGTAAACGGCATCAGAGCCGCTATAAAAAAAGGTTTCATAAACTGGATAAAAACAGACCCGGCAGATATTATCTGTATACAGGAAGTAAAAGCACATGAGGGAGATATAGACCGAACCATGATAGAATCTGCAGGATACCGGCCTTACTTTTTCTTAGCCCAAAAAAAAGGATATAGCGGCGTCGGAATTTTATGTAAAATAGAACCGGATAATGTAGAATTTGGGCACGGCAAAGAACAAAGCGACTTTGAAGGAAGGGTATTAAGAGCCGACTTTGGTGATATTACTTTGATCAATGCCTACTTTCCTTCAGGCACAACTGGTGAGATTAGGCAATCTTATAAATATATCTGGCTTGATGAGTTTTTAGATTACCTGAATGAGTTGAAAAAGACAAGGAGGAAATTAATTGTATGTGGCGATTACAATATTGCGCATAAAGAAATTGATATTCACAATCCTGTTGCCAATAAAAAAACGTCGGGATTTTTACTCCAGGAGCGGGCATGGTTTGACAAGCTTTTAGCAAATGGATTTACAGATGGATTCAGGTATCTCAATAAAGAGGCGCATCAATATAGTTGGTGGAGTGTAATGCGCCCCAGTACACGATTAGAGAATAAAGGATGGCGCATTGATTATATAAATGTTACCGATAATTTAGTAAGCCAGGTTCAATCAGTAAAAATTTTTCCTGATGTAAAGCACAGTGATCATTGTCCCGTATTCCTTAAAATAAAGCGTTAAGAATGTTTGTCTTTAATACTACAACAAAAGTGGATTATCCAGTCTTAAATAAATGGATTCAATGGCAAATGAGTATTTACATTCCTGAAGTAATGGCTACCGGCTTTTTTACAGAGCACCGCTTTTATAAACTTCTTGATCATGACGACAACGAAGGCGCGATTTACGTCACTCAGTTTCTTGTGTCCTCTAAGGAAGTTTACCAGCAGTACCTTCAACAACGAGCACCTCAACTTCAACAAAAAGCTTTGGACGAGTGGGGTGATAAAATTGTCTCTTTCAGCACCCTCCTGCAAAATGTGCAATAAGTGTTTATAATTTCTTGCAGATGAAACCCAATCGTATATATACATTCTTCGTAAAGCCTCTGTCATCAGGCTTTTTGGGCTAAATGGGCTAAAACTTGCTGTAGTAGGGCATTACAGGATGCATGTACGCTATTTAACTTGTTTAGCCGTTTGGTTAAAAGAAACTAATAACCATACGGATTGCGGATTCCACTGCATTCTACAGAAAAAAAAAATTATAAAAAAGTTTCTGCATTGAAAAACCTTCTATATTTGTCTCTGTTTAAAAAAATCAAATAAATTATTATGAACAAAGCAGAACTTATCGCTAAGATGGCCGATGACGCTGGAGTTACAAAAACGCAGGCTAATGCCGCTTTAGATTCTTTTACAACTGCGGTTACTAAAACTTTAAAAAGTGGAGGAAAGGTTACCCTTGTAGGTTTTGGTACTTTCTCTGTAAGCAAGAGAGCTGCACGTAACGGACGCAATCCTCAAACCGGAGCTGTGATTAAAATTAAAGCTAAAAAAGTAGCTAAATTTAAAGCAGGTAAAGAATTGTCATCAAAAATCTGATGCTCGCAAAAAATTCTAAAAGCAAGATGCAATAATGTATCTTGCTTTTTTATTATTAAGTTACACTAATTAAAATAATCATTAAATGGGACGAGGAGATAAAAAAACAAAAAAAGGGAAAATTTTCATGGGATCTTTTGGTAAATCAAGGCCTGTAACTAAAAACAAGAAGCCTGCTACTGAAAAAACTACAGACAAAAAAGAGTCTTAGTAGCTATGGTGCAAGTCTTTTCATGACCCATCTGTTGTTTTCATCAAGAGTATATTGTAATCGATCATGAAGCCTGCCAGGCCTTCCCTGCCAGAATTCCATGCTGTAAGGCTGAATTATATAACCTCCCCAATAGTCGGGACGGGGTATTTCGTTTGCTCCAAATCGTTTTTCATATTCTTCCATTTTATTCTGTAGTAGGTTACGGCTTTCAATTATTGAACTTTGTGGCGAGCTCCATGCACCTATCTGGCTCTCGTGGGGCCTTTCTGAAAAATATTCGTCACTGTCTTCGGTGCTTAATTTTTGTATACTGCCTTCAATTCTTACTTGTCTTTCCAATTCTTTCCAAAAAAATAAAAGTGATACATAAGGATTCTCTTCAATTTCTTTTCCCTTACGGCTTTGATAATTGGTAAAAAACATAAACCCGTTTTCTTTTATACCTTTTAGCAAAACAGTTCTTACCGACGGCTTTCCGGAAGCCGTAGCGGTGGCAAGTGACATTGCATTGGGTTCGTCAATTTTGCTATCTATTGCATGCTGCCACCAGTTTTCAAACTGCTTTATAGGATTCTCATTCATGTCCTTTTCCAGCATAGCCTGTAGCTGATATATTCTTCGCATATCGGCAATAGAATTAACTCCTTCCATTTTTTATGATAATTTAGTAAAGCAAAGCTAAAGAGTATTGTTGATAAGCAGATTGGATTCATCTATTACGGGGCAATTGAGCAGGTTTTTATGTTATTATTTTTAAATCTCAAGAGAATTGCCAATCTGCTTCTCCTTCTTTTGCAATACACTTATTGAAAGTTTTGAAACTGTAAAAGCGAACACATAGATTTATTTTCGAATATTAAGTCAATTTCAAAACTACTTCAAATTTTAGTGAAATGACAAACAAGCATTTGCGATTTTTCTTCATTGGATATGCAATGTTTTATGGTATCCTTTGTTTTGACATTAAAAAATGATAGCATTAACTATGGAGATTGATAAATGCTGGGAAAGATTTATTTGGAGGCAAGCGATAACAGCAAATTTATAGCAAAATGATAGGCGGCGATAAACTACATAAAAATTACATTCCTGAATTAGACGGTCTAAGAGGTATTGCTATTCTATTAGTTATTGCCTATCATTATCTTGGAACCAGGTTTGCTATCTTTTCAATAGGATGGACAGGTGTTGATTTGTTTTTTGTACTATCCGGTTATCTCATCACTTCACGGCTGATATTAACGAAAGAGCAGACCGGCTATTTCCGCCGTTTTTACAGGAACAGGATATTAAGAATATTTCCATTGTATTATGCTACCCTAATTGGCTTTTATTTCATTATTCCTCTAATTATTCCTGAATACTATTATAAATATCTTGAATTTTACGGGGAACATGCGGCGTCTTTTTTTTTATTTCTTGAAAACTGGACTTTTATAAATAATCCCGGAATAAAACAAAATCATCTGCAGATGTTATGGTCGCTGGCGGTAGAGGAGCAGTTTTATCTTATATGGCCGGCCTTTATCTTTTTCTTTGCAAACAACAAAAACCTTAAGACGATCCTGGTTATCTGGCTGTCATCAACTATAATATTAAGATCCACTTTATACTTAATATACCCTGACAACTATTACGCATTTTTTTGTAATACTTTTTGCAGGATGGATGCATTTATTGCAGGCGGCACATTATTTTTGATCCATAAAAAAATATTGAAACCATTTCCATCTTATATTGTAATAATAGCGGTTTTACTCCTGGTACCCGGTATCAGTTTGTGGGAAACACATCCTGCATATTCTACTTTTATTCCTACTATTGGGTTAACTTGTATTGCTATATTCTATGCACTTACTATTCATGTTTCTGTTCAAAAAAAATATCGCTGGTTGACGGCTGTTTTAAACTGGCCGTGGTTGATTCTTGTTGGCAGAATATCCTATGGATTATACATTTTCCACTGGATCGTTCTTAGGTTCTTAAATGTAAGTGTTTCCAACTATATCAATCATTATTTCTCTACCGGAAAACTACTCAGCGATTATTTATCATTGTTTTTCTGCCTGGCCATTTCTTTCATAGTCAGTGTACTTAGTTTCAACTATTTTGAAAGCTATTTTCTGAAACTAAAACGAAAAAAGATCAATGCATAAAGATTTGATATCTCATTTTCCAATTTCTAAAATAAAAAGGGTGCATTTCGCTCAGATGGCATTGGATTCGATGGTTATCAGATTTGAAGTACAGACCTTGTTCCATCGACCACATTTACTTTGTAATACTCGGCATCTATGTTAAACTGTTTTTTATAAGAATTTAGTGACTCTGATAAAAAATTTTCAACTTCATTGTTTCTTACAATGTTGATGGTACAACCACCAAAGCCGCCGCCCATAAGCCTTGCACCTATAACGCCTTTATTTTTTGCGGCAAGCTCAACCAAATAGTCCAGTTCGCGGCAACTTACTTCGTACAAAGATTTAAGTCCTTCATGTGTTGTAAACATGAGTCGGCCAAACCCTGTTATATCATTGTTTTTTAAAAGATCTGATGCGTTTTTGGTACGATGAATTTCTTCCACAACGAACAAGCAGCGCTTGTAAACCTTGTCTTCCATCTCAGCCTTAAAAGGAATCAAATCTTCCGGATTCTTTATGTCCCGGAAAGAATTGATATTTAATTCTCTTTTTAAAATATTTAATCCTTCTTCACATTCTGACCTTCTTTGATTGTAGGCAGATGAGGCAAGTGAATGATGCACTTTTGTATTGATCAAAACAATTTGATATCCCTCTATGTTGAGGGGCAAATATTCATGAGATACATTTTTACAATCTAACAAAATCACTGTATCTTTTTTTCCCATCATGTTGGCATACTGATCCATAATGCCACACATTACACCCGGAAAATTATGTTCGGCCCGTTGACCAAGCAAAGCCAGTTCTTTGCGATCCATTTGAAAATGGCAAAGTTCATTTAACGAAAAGGAAATACCTCCCTCCAGGGCGGCAGATGAAGATATACCGCCTCCGATAGCGATGTTTCCTCCAAATGCGCAGTTAAATCCCGTTACCGGTAACTTTAATTTTAAAAATTCGTTTACTACCCCTAAAACATAATTTTTCCAGCCATCCATTTTCTTAACTTCAGAAAGAGGAACTGAAATACTCTTATTAAAATCGACAGAATAACAATTGATTTCTTCTGAATTATTTAAGGCGACTGCAAAATAGATTCCTTTATCAATCGCAGCTGGCATTACAAAACCATCATTGTAATCAACATGCTCTCCTATGAGATTAATCCTCCCGGGAGAGTAGTAAAGATGCGGCTCTTCCTGGAATTTTTCGCTGAAAGCATCTTTTACTTTCAATACAGTTTCGTTCATTACATTTTATTTAAGAGCAGAATCTTGTAAGAAGTTTTGAATACAGCAGATTGTCCGGATTCAAGGGTAATAATTCCCATTCCATTATTAAACGCATTGGGCGCTCCACTTAAATTCTCTATGGCGATGCTCCTTCGGTGTGGTGGTGTGTATATTTGTAGATAAGGATAGGATTCATCAGGAAAAAACTGAACTTCAATATTTTTCTCTGCGTTTCGCAAAACACAAAGTGGCTGACATTCCTGTGTATCTAAAGTGAAGCAATTATCTAATACAGTGTCGCCGATCTTTTCCATCGAAGAAAATTTTGTGTATTCAATTAATGTATTTGTCGGCACCAATTCACTATTAAATTCTACCATTTCTTTAGCCTGGAATTCCAAATGCAGGTCGTCTATAGATTCACTTAAAATAAAATAAGGATGCCAGCCGTCCTGCATGGGAATCAAGCCCTCATCCTTATTAATACATTCCGTAATGACGGTCAATTTATTTTCAGCCTCAAGTTTCCATGTTACGATACAATCATAACTAAATGGGTACCCTGGATCTTCAGCGCGGTATTCATACATCATCGTTACGGAAGCATTTACATCGTTTGCCGTTTCCGAAACTATTACAAACGCTTTGTCATATAATAACCCATGCAAAGAATGTTTAGCAGGTAAGGATTTTTCGATGAAATATTCGTTTTCACCAAATGAATATTTAGCGTTTTCCATCCTACAGGCAAAAGGCGAGAGCTTGCAGCCCATAAATCCTTTTTCATCAAGATGATTTTTAAATTCATCAGCGGACTGATAGCTGTCGATGACATTGATAAGATTGGTATTATCATTTACTGTAAACTCATGCAACATCGCGCTGCATGCTGGTAAAATACTAGCATAATTACCGGTAATGTCGTTCTTTAGAATTACTTTTTCAAAACCGGCCTCTATTTTTTTATGGATGGAAAACATAAGTGCCAATTTACAGAAAACTTTTTTTAATTGGCTTCTAAAATTTTCAT
>JBDTJI010000021.1:0-5634 GCA_039935935.1 Ginsengibacter sp.
ATTCACTTCGAGATCTGATTGATAATCTTTAATTTTCTTTTCCAACTTTATCTGATCGTCCTGTAGACTCTTCAATTTTTTTTCCGCTTTGGCTACTTCATCTTCCTGGGCTGAAACAGCAAGTTGAAATGCCTGGAGTTCAATCCCACTCTGAAAACTATTAATAAAGGAACCAGCGTTTGGCGAAGGCTCAATATCTGCAACCATCTTGGAGCCTTTTACTTTATCTTCCGGGATCAGTCCTGCTTTAGCGGTGATCATAGTCATGATGCTTTTGTCTTTTTCTTTCCGGCTTTTTCTTTCTACGTTGAATAAGACATCCTGCGCGTTCTCATTGTCAAGGCCGTTCACTTTTACATTGCGGTACACCAGGTAACCTTTAGACTTACTCGCATTGTATCCCTGTGCCCTTAATTTCTCCTTGATCACATTTTCTGTTTCATCGGGTGGTAAGTTGTATTCAACAATATAACACGGATATTTTTGGCCATTGTATTCCGCTGTGGTCTTCATGGGAGATTGCGCTTTTGCAAAAGAGATTGACATCAACAAGGAAAGAAAGAAACTAACAAAATATTTCATAGCAAGTCATTTCAGGGTTTTACTTACGTAAATTTATTTTTTTTTTGATTACTTTTCCAAAAGAATTAATTAACAACGTTCACCATTCCAATTTTGAGCCTGACTCATAAGACTATATCGGTGATAACTTTTAGAATAATTACTTTAAATTAGTATCCTGAAGAATTCAAAAGTTTTATTGATAGATAAAACAATTTGGCTCGCACTTAAATAGTATTGCCCATAAAAATAATCAATAACGAAAGAGTTCCTGTGAATAGAAACACTTCGATATTGTTCTTAATACAAAATGCAGATGTCCATCTTAGCAACTAATATCTAATTATTCAAACAATAAATTCATGGATACAAGAAGAGATTTTCTTAAAAAAGCAATGCTACTTTCAGGTGCTGCAGGGGTAGGAGGCGTATTACCTGAATCAATTCAACGTGCTATGGCGATTGACCCTAAAAAAGGGAGCACATACCTGGATGCAGAACATATCGTGATCCTCATGCAGGAGAATCGTTCCTTCGACCATTGTTTTGGAACGTTACAGGGAGTGCGTGGCTTCAACGATCCCCGCGCCATTACGCTGCCCGATAAAAATCTTGTGTGGATGCAGACCAATAATGCAGGAGAAACCTATACTCCTTTTCATTTTGATATCCGCAATACAAAAGCCACCTGGATTGGCTCCACGCCACATTCACGTTCGAGCCAGGTAGATGCCAATAATTTCGGGAAATATGATCAGTGGCTACAGTCTAAACGTGTTTGGGATAAAAGATTTGCCGATGCGCCTCTTACATTAGGCTATTATAACCGTGAAGACATTCCTATTTATTATGCTATGGCGGACGCTTTTACAGTAGGCGATCATAACTTTTGCTCTGCTATGACCAGTACTAATCCTAACCGGTTATTCCTATGGACAGGCACGATACGTGAACAACAGAATGGGCAATCAGAAGCTTTGATCAGGAACCTGAGCAACGACCGATGGGGCGTATTACATTTTGATACTTTCCCTGAACGGCTTGAAGACAATGGTATATCATGGAAGTTTTATCAAAACGATATAGATTGTGGTGGTGGCTTTACCGGAGATGAACGGGCGTGGCTGGCGAATTTTGGATGTAATCCGCTGGAGTGGTTTGCAAGTTACAATGTGAAATTTTCTTCACGGTATATTCAGGGGCTGCATAAACAAATAGAAACCCTTCCCAATGAAATAAAAGAATTGGAACAAAAGCTGCAATCGACTCCTGCCAACGATGCGTCCCTTAAAAAAATGCAAACTGCCCTTGCAAAGAAGAAAGATGTGTTGGACAAAGCCAGAAAAGATGTAATAGATTTTAGCAGGGAGAATTATGATAAGTTGTCACCGAAGGAAAAAAGCTTGTACCAGCGGGCTTTTACCATCAATTCAGGCGACCCCTACTATCATGAAGTGACAACATTGAGCTATGAAGAAAATGGTGAAAAACGTTCTCTTCCGGTACCTAAAGGGGATGTATTAGATCAATTTCGCAAAGATGTCGAAAGTGGCCAGTTACCGACGGTTTCATGGTTATCGGCAGCTCAAAACTTCTCAGATCATCCAAGCGCTCCATGGTACGGTTCTTTGTATCTTTCTGAAGTATTAAATATTCTTACACAAGATCCTGAAGTATGGAAGAAGACTATCTTCATAGTTAATTTCGATGAGAATGATGGTTACTTCGATCACGTTCCTCCTTATGTAGCTCCCGATCCACTGGATCCTTCAACAGGAAAATGCTCTCCGGGAATTGATACTGATGTAGAATATATACGCCTCGAAAGCGAATTAAACGCAGGCATTCCGAATCAGGAAGCAAGGGGAGGCCCTATTGGCCTTGGATTTCGGGTTCCACTTTTAATTGCATCGCCCTGGAGCCGTGGCGGGCAGGTGTTCTCAGAAGTTTGCGATCATACTTCTGTTATACAGTTTATCGAAGGGGTTATGAAAGATAAATTCAACAAAGACGTAAAAGAAACCAATATCAGTGACTGGCGCAGAGCAATAACCGGAGACTTAACATCGGCATTTAAGCCTTTCGATGGCCAAAAACCAAAGATTAATTTTCTGAAAAAAGATCCTTTTATCAAGGAGATCTACAATGCGAAATTTAAAAAAGACCCGTCAGATTTTAAGCGATTGTCTAAAGATGAAATTGAGCAAATAAATAAAAATCCATTATCATCTTCTGCAATGAAGCCTCACCAGGAACCTGGTATCAGGGCAGCATGTCCATTACATTACCAACTATATGCTGACGGAAAGCTAAGTGATGATAAAAAGAATTTCGAAATGACTTTAATGGCAAAGAATGAGATTTTTGGAAAGAAATCCATGGGCTCTCCATTCAATTTATATATCCCGGGCAAATATGCCGGCCGTAAGGGCGCTTCTGAAAACCCCGGTAGCCGTTCGTATGCTGTAGTTGCTGGTGGCGACTTATCAGATTCATTTCCGGTTCAATCGTTTGAAAATGGTGTTTATCATGTAAAGGTTTATGGGCCTAATGGATTTTTTCGCGAGTGTGCAGGCAAAGCTAATGATCCGGATATAACAATTAATTGCGATTATGAACGTCCCGACAAATTAATTAAAAAACTCACAGGTAATCTTATCTTAAACATAACGAATCTAAATCCCGGTGAGTTATATACCATAGAGATCAGAGACAATGCTTATAAAAATAAGGCTATAAAAAGAGTTGTTGCTTCAGGTAAAAAGAATCGGGATGCATCTATTATACTTTATTTGGGCAAAAGTTTTGGATGGTATGATTTTACCTTGCGTGTGCACGGCTATGAAGATTTTGAAAGACGGTATGCAGGCCATGTAGAGACCGGTAAGACAAGCTATACTGATCCCTATATGGGAAAGGCATAAGTATAAAACCTTTATCTTTCACTGAAATATTTTTAAATTTAAATAAGAACTCTCAAGAACCTTTTAAACAAAATCAATTATGTCAGTAGTTACCGGTAAAAAAGAATTTTTTAAAAAGATACCCGAAATAAAATATGAAGGTTTAAAAAGCGATAATCCTTTTGCCTTTCGCTGGTACGATGAAAATAAAAAAGTGGCTGGAAAAACAATGAAGGAATTTTTCAAATTTGCATGCGCTTACTGGCATTCCTTCAATGGTAGCGGCGCTGATCCTTTTGGTGGAACTACCCATATTTTTCCCTGGGATCAAAAAGAAGATGCTGTAAAAAGAGCGAAAGATAAAATGGATGCCGCGTTTGAATTCATTACTAAAATGAACTTACCTTATTATTGTTTTCATGACGTAGACCTGGTTGATTATACTAACGACGTAGCTGATAATGAAAAAAGATTGAGAGCTATTACGGCTTATGCCAAACAAAAACAGGAGGAGAGTGGCGTGAAATTATTGTGGGGAACTGCTAATCTTTTTTCACACCTCCGGTATATGAATGGAGCCTCCACCAATCCCGATTTTAAAGTTTTGACTCATGCCGCAGCGCAGGTAAAAGCTGCCCTGGATGCGACTATTGAACTTGGAGGAGCCAATTATGTTTTTTGGGGAGGTCGTGAGGGTTATATGACGTTGCTGAATACCAACATGAAAAGAGAGCAGGAACATCTTGCAAAGTTCTTACACGCTGCCAAAGATTACGCCAGGAAAAATGGCTTCCAGGGGACGTTCTTTATAGAGCCTAAACCATGCGAACCTACCAAGCATCAATACGATTATGATGCCGCAACCGTGATCAGTTTTATGCGGCAGTACGACCTGATGGATGATTTTAAATTGAATGTAGAAGTAAACCATGCAACACTGGCCGGACATACCTTTACTCACGAACTGCAGGTAGCTGCTGATGCAGGAGTGCTGGGGAGCATGGATGCTAATCGCGGCGATTATCAAAATGGCTGGGACACCGATCAGTTCCCTAATAACATCAATGAACTTGCTGAAGCCATGCTGATCATTCTCGAAGCGGGAGGATTCAATAGCGGAGGTATTAATTTTGATGCCAAAGTAAGACGAAACTCCACCGACCCTGCTGATCTTTTCTATGCCCACATCGGCGGCATGGACGCCTTTGCAAGAGCGCTGATAATTGCAGATAATATTTTAAATAAATCTGATTATAAAAAACTGAGAACAGAACGCTACGTATCTTTCGATACCGGAAAAGGAAAAGACTTTGAAGATGGAAAATTATCTTTAGAAGATTTAAGAAACCTTGCCGCAGCCAATGGTGAGCCGCAGGTAAGAAGTGGTAAGCAGGAGTATTTTGAAAATATTATTAACCGGTTTATTTGATAATAGATAGTAAGCCTTGCTGAATAATGGACGATAAGAGGATGTTTAGCAAATATGAAAAAAACAATTAAAATACCCCGAATTCTAAAAATTAAATCTATCAGAGGTTTTAATATTTACTGCATTTTCAATAATGGTGAAACCAGGGTCATTGATTTTAATCAATTATTTAAAAAATGGAAAATAAGTAAGAACGACCTTGAATATTTATTATTAAATGAAAAGGAATTCAAAAAGGTTTCTCTACGCAATCAAACTCTATCGTGGAAAAATGTCAAAATAGAATTAGTTGATATTAAAGGAAATAAAGCAATCCATCCTTATGAATTAAGCCCTGATGTGGTATATGAAAATAGTCAGCCGACTCAGGAAACTAAACATGAATTCTTTTTTGGATCAATAATTAAGGATGCCAGAATTAAAAAAGGTTTATCTCAACAAGAATTAGCTGTGTTAAGCGGAACGAGCAAAACTTATATTTCCAGAATTGAAAATAATTTAATTGAACCGGAATTCTCAACACTTTATAAAATTGTTGAAGTAGGATTAGGGAAAAAGCTTACAGTGGAAATTGATTAGTTTTTTATCTTTCTATAAGGGAAATATTAAAGGCAAGCACTTAAATAATATTAGACGGAACTTCGTCTCAATGTCGCCTGTCCTACAACCAATGCCAAAGGAATGGCTTCGCAGAATTAGATTATCGCTCCCACTTTCCTATCGGTCCCAAATTGTTTCCAC
>JBDTJI010000022.1:0-6496 GCA_039935935.1 Ginsengibacter sp.
AAAAAAAGAAGCCGAATATTATATCCAAAAGCTAAATGTTGCGAAGGCTTATAAAAATAAAATTGTAACTGAGGTAGAGCCTTACACTGTCTTTTACACGGCTGACAATTATCATCAGGATTTTTATTATAAAAATTCTGGTGATAATTTTCAGCCTTGTAAAAGACAGTGTAAGGCTCTACCACAGTTACAATTTTATTTTTATAGGCCTTAGCGTCATTTAACTTTTGAATATAATACTCTGCTTTTTCTTTTTGAACAGCATTATGATAAAATATAGCTGAACGATATTGAGTGCCCACGTCGTTACCCTGCCTGTTTAATTGGGTAGGATCGTGTGCAGTAAAAAACGCTGCTATCAATTCGGCATAAGAAATAATGGAGGTATCGTAAATAATATTACAAGCTTCTGCATGGCCGGTGCTACCTGTGCATACTTCGTTATAACTCGGATTCTTTACATGGCCTCCTGTGAATCCGGATGTCACCTTCTCCACGCCCTGCAATTGCATAAACTGTGCTTCCACACACCAAAAACAACCTGCTGCAAAAGTAGCTGTGTCCAGTTTGCCTTGGTTAGCAAGTGGTTGTTCAAAGGTTTCTATATTTTCATTGGCACTTTTAGCCTGGCTATTACATGCATAAGTAAATACTGGTACCAGGAATAGAATTAAATAAGGGATAATTTGTTTCATGTTTTTTATAGGGTTTAATGTTTATAAATCTACTATTTGATGTATGTACGTAAAATTATCGCTTACAGAATAAAACTGTGTGTTAAAGCTTATGGGATCGTTATTTTAACCTATCTGCGAAAAGCGAAATGCCGACAAGGATCCGGGAACAATTTACTTCATGCGAAATATCTCAGGGATTTCAAATGAAATATATTACTGGCGAAGTTGTCGTGGGGATTTTTCTGTCAACTCGTTAAGAGCGACATGCCAGTCGTTCAAATTGAGCGTTTTTGTTTTTTAGATCCGTAGGCGCGGCCTGTTAAGTCCTGTACAGCAGAACGATAGTTTAAACGAAAAGTCAATAGATTTAATACAAATTTTAATAGTCATGGCTTTTATTACATGTTGCTCCTACGGAGCTTTCGTTGCTTCCATATTGTTCTGTATTTCTACTGATATGGCGCTCCTATGGAGCTTTCTGTTACAAATTAATTTATTTTTAAAACATCGGCTGGTGCATAATCATCAAAATAGGTTTCCATCACATCAAAATATTAATTAGCACCGCCGGTCTATCATCAGAAGAAAACTACCTTAACATTTGAGCCTGTAGAGAAGCTGAATAGCCTTTTATGATTATTAATCCGTGCAATTTACTTTTGATGAATATAAGATGGCTGATTTTTCTTTGGATATGACTATTTTAGGGATGAAATTATAATAGTGGATCTTTCCCACTTTTTTATTTCAAACCTGTAAACCTATCACTGCTAACGCCCTGGAAAACAAATTATCATAACATTCAAACACATGGCGGGTTTCACTCATTCTATAGCAATGTTCTATAACAAGCTAATTTAAACACGAAAATATTAATGTACCTTAGTTAATTAAAAATTGGTATATAGATGTAAAGTCTTATATATCAAGACCCCCACTTTTCAAGAAAACATAATGAATCTGTACATAAAGTATATGGTAAGCCTGCGTTGTAAAATGATGGTTAAGGATGAATTAAAGAGATTGGGATTGAAATATATAAATGTGGACATGGGCGTGGTAGAGATGTTGGATGATATTTCTGGGGAACAACGTATAAAGCTTAAAGAAAATCTTATGAAATCGGGACTGGAATTGCTTGATGATAATAAAAGCATTTTAATTGAAAGAATAAAAACTGTGATCATTGAAATGATTCATTATGATGATGAGCTACCTCAAATAAATTATTCCGAATATCTCAGTGAAAAATTGAATCATAACTACACTTATCTTGCAAATATCTTTTCTGAAGTAACAGGAACTAATATACAACATTATATTATTATTCATAAAATAGAAAAGGTCAAAGAATTATTATTATATAATGAACTCAATCTTACTGAAATATCTTATAAGTTAGGATATAGCAGTGTCGGTCATTTATCTAACCAATTTAAAAAAATCACCGGACTGTCTCCTTCTTTTTATAAACTGCTTAAAGAAAAACGAAGAGCTAATCTGGAAAACGTGTGAAATCTGTAACTTATTAATTTAAATGTGTAACATTTCTTTTTTGAAGTGCGGTAACTTTATGGAATTAAATCAGCTAAATCCAATTACCATGAAAAGATCACTTTTACTCCTTCTGTCAATCTTTATTTTATCAGCCCTTTCCCTGCATACAATGGCTCAGGCACCCACTTTGGGTACTGCCGGTGATTTTGTACTTTTTACTGCCGGTGGAGCAGTTACTAATACCGGAAATTCATTTATAACCGGCAACGTAGGCACCAACACGGGAGCTATTACTGGTTTTGGAAATGTAAACGGTGTTCTGCATACCAGTGATGGTGCTACTGGCAGCGCTACAGCAGATCTATTAATAGCATATAACCAGTTAAAAACTGCTATAACCACAAATACTCATGCGCCACTTTTGAGCAATGAAACACTTACTGCAGGTGTATATGCGATTGCGGGTAATGCTACACTAGATGGTACTCTTACTTTAGATGCAAACAATGATCCGAACGCAGTTTTTATTTTTAAAATGGATGCTGCCTTTGCTACCACTACAGCCTCTCAGATCAAGCTTATCAACGGAGCTGTATCATGCAATGTATTTTGGAAAGTAGAAGGCATGGTTAGTATTGCCGGAAAAACCATCATGCGCGGAACAGTGATAGCCAACAATGCTGCAGTAGATTTGGCAACTGACGTTGTAGTTGACGGCAGAATTTTATCTACAACCGGTGCACTCACCTTACTGAATAGCTCTGCTAAAATTCCGGTAGGTTGCGGAAGTGCAATACTTACAGGACCTGCAGCACCCGATCTTGTATCAGTTGGCTGTTATGCGATTTTCTCTACTACAGGACAAGTCACCAACAGCGGTATAACTAATGTAAAAGGAGATGTCGGTACTAATAGCGGTTTAGCCACCGGATATGATCCTTTAAAGATAAATGGTATGATACATCCCATTCCAGACGGTTCTACCGCCGCCGCCGCAGGTGATCTTGGAAACGTATATACTTATTTGAATGGGCGGCCTTTTGATATAGAATTATTATATCCTGCACAATTTGGTAATGACCTCGTGCTTACACCACATACATATCTGATGAATGCAGCCACCTCACTTACCGGAACAGTTTTTCTTAATGGAGAAGGTAATGCTGATGCAGTCTTTGTTATACAAATAAAGGGAGCCTTATCTACAGGTACTTATGCAAAAGTAGTTTTGACAAATGGTACCCAGGCTAAAAATGTCTATTGGAATGTAGATGGCGCAGTAAGCATCGCTGACTTTTCAGAATTTAAAGGTACAATCATAGCCAATAATGGGGCAATTTCTCTTGCTACAGGTGTGAACCTTGAGGGCAGGATATTATCTACTACAGGTTTAGTGACTACAAATGCGGTAACTGTCACTAGTGATAAAGTGTGTGGAGCTTTGCCGGTTACCTTACTTTATTTTCGTGGAAAAGCTATACAGCAAAAAGTAGTTCTGGAGTGGGCAACTGCCAATGAAGAGAATAATAATTATTTTACAATTGAAAAAAGTAAAGATGCCATAACTTTTTTAGAATTGACAAAAGTAAAAGCAGCAGCAAATGGTTACAAAGGTGATCATTCTTACACATTTACAGATGAACAACCCTTTACTTCAACTTATTACAGAATTTCTCAAACTGATATTGACGGAAATCAGAAATGGTATAATACTATAAATATTAAAATTGCTAAAAATCAAAATTTTGTGGCAAGACATTATAGTCAAGGGAATACCATTTATATCCAAACCGCTGGAGCGGCTTCTGGCAATGGTTCCATTGAATTATTCAGCATGAATGGGAAAAAGGTCGTTTCAAAGCAAATATATCTTTCCGGCGATAATAATACCTACCAGATCAATCAATCTTTAAATAAAGGTATTTATATCCTGGTCATAAAATCTCATAACGCAAAAATATACAGAGATAAGATCTTAATCCAATAAGAGAAAAATATAAGAAACACTTGGTAGCTCTGCATTTGCGTTTTACTACCTATCTCTTTAATATTTTCCTCACAAATAAAAACGTTTCAAAATTTTTTTGAAGCGTTTTTTTTTACCATTGCCTTGCTGATTCTAACTGATAGGTAATAGACATTCAAAAGCTTTTAGAATTGTGTTTTGCCTAAATGAATAAATATGCAAAGAAGACAGCTTAGCCGTCAATTAAAAAGTGTATCGACCGCAAAGATTTGGACTGTATTTTTGAATTAATAATGAATATTTCAAAAATGAATTCAATTAATTCAAATCTTCTTTACATAAAATCGCTGATTTTTATCGGGATATAGACTATTTTTGGTATGAAATTATAATAATGGATTTTCCCATTTTTTTAATCTGGAACTGTAAACCCACATTGGCAACGCCTTGGAAAACAAATGTCAAAACATTCAAACCCATTTTGGGTTCAGTCATTCAGCATAAAATTATTGGGAGTCTTATAATTTACATTGAGCAGCCGGAAGTAGGCTGAAATCTAACATGAATAAACGTTCTGTTAGCATTTGATGCAAAAAATGATAAGTCTTTTACGTTGTAAAAAAAATGATAATTTAATTCTAAAATAACAGAATGAAACGAAAACTAAAGCGACTGCATAGGCGTCTTTTGCCTTTTATGATTTACATTTTTGCTCCGTTTGCTCTATTTGCACAACAGGCTGCCACCGTTTCAGGAGTGGTACAGAACAAAGAGGGTGATGTCCTTGCAGGAGTCACTGTAAGCGCCCATAATCAAACCACCAATAAGACCTACGAGACCATGAGTGATACGTTGGGACGATTTAAATTCGACCAGGTAGATCTCAATGGTACTTATAAATTTAGTTTTACCAGTATAGGTTTTAAGCCATACACCATAAGCGGATATAAGATCCCGGGGCAAGGAGTTGCTTCTCTGCAAGCTATTTTAACCGAAGACGCTTCTTACCTGGGCGAAGTGGTGGTGACCGGATTTCAAACCATTAATAAAAGTAAATTCTCCGGTGCCGCTGTGAAGCTAAGTTCAGCAGATGTAGTAGTTGAGGGCCAACCGGACGTGAGCCGTATGTTGCAAGGTAAGGCAGCGGGCGTCTCGGTTCAGAATGTTTCAGGAACATTTGGCTCTGCTCCAAAAATAAGGATTAGGGGAGCTACCTCATTGTCTGGTGACAACAGGCCATTGTGGGTAGTTGACGGTGTGGTGTTGGAAGATATCGTTCCTATCTCCAACGATCAGTTATCAAGCGGTGACCCTGCTACTTTATTAGGATCTTCTGTGGCCGGATTAAATGCCAATGATATTGAAAGCTTCGACATCTTAAAAGATGCTGCTGCAACAGCGCTCTATGGCGGACGGGCAATGAATGGTGTCATAGTAATAACTACTAAGAAAGGAAAGACTGGAGCTCCGAGAGTTACTTACACATCCAATTTTACTACCTCATTAAAGCCCAGTTATAATGACTATAATATTATGAACTCTGCCGATCAAATGACGGCTTATGCAGAGTTGGAACAAAAGGGATTTTTAAATATGGCCGATATTGGAAACCGTGATGACTGGGGAGTGTATGGTAAAATGTATCAACTTATAAATACTTACAATTCAGCTACCAATACATTTGGACTGGAGAATACCCCAGCGGCCAAAGATCAGTTTTTAAAAAAATATGCAGGAGTCAATACCGACTGGTTTGATCTGTTATTTAGAAATCAATTTATCCAGGAGCATAATATAGCGGTGTCGTCAGGCACAGAAAAATCCAAAAGTTATTTATCGGCCAGCTATTATGGCGATAACGGATGGACGATAGCAGACAAAGTGGATCGCCTGACTTTTAATTTTAATAACACTTTTAATTTTAATAAAAAACTAAGTACTGGCTTGTCAGTAAGAGGATCTTATCGTGGCCAAAAAGCGCCGGGTGCTAACTCCCGTAAAAGTAATACCGTAAACGGGCAGTTCGATCGTGATTTTGATATTAATCCTTTCAGTTATTCCTTAAACACAAGTAGAGCTCTAACGGCTTATGATCAAAATGGCAATCCTGAGTACTACCAGAGAAATTATGCTCCGTTCAATATTATTTATGAATTAGAAAATAATTACCTGAAGCTAAATATGCTTGATATTCAGTTGCAGGGCGAACTTGGATATAAGTTTAATAAAAACTTTGACTATGCTTTTTTAGGTGCTGTAAGAATGGTATCAACCAATACCGAAAATATTATTAATGAAAATTCAAATGCAGCGATGGCTTACAGGGCAATGGCAACTGCCGAAATTGCAAAACAGA
>JBDTJI010000023.1:0-5233 GCA_039935935.1 Ginsengibacter sp.
ATTACTAAGAAGAATACCTTTGTCACCTACATACATCGCTCCTCTGCCACCAAACTGAATGCCTTTGGGTAACAAGTCAGGCATATCAGGATGCAGGCCGCCTGAATACCAGGTCAGCTTAAATGGCGGTTCGTTATTGTTGGATGCAAATTGATAATAACCAATTTCGCCATAGGGTGCAATAACTGCGCTTCCTTTATTACCTGCAGGGTAGACCTGTACACTTTCCGGTGCCTGCAGATTAAATGCCCACGTAACTGTATCCATATCGTGACAGCCAAAGTCGCCTAAAGCGCCGTCGCCAAAGGTCCAAAAATCCCGCCATTTCACTGGCGTATATACTTTATTATAAGGACGCCAGGCGGATGGGCCAAGCCACAAGTCCCAGTTAAAACCAGCAGGCACTCCATTTACACCATCAGGAAAACCATCTAAGTGTGGTAACCATCTGGAAGCTCCTACCCATGAATGTGCTTCATGCACCTTACCTATTGCTCCGGCACGGAGGTATTCCACCGTTTGGCGCAGGCCCTCTGTGTTGTGAAGCTGGTTGCCCATCTGTGTTGCTAACTTCGTCTCTCTTGCTACTTCAAGAACTTTCCGCGCTTCCCAGATATTATGAGTCAGCGGCTTTTCGCAATAAACATGTTGTCCTGCTCTCATAGCATGGATAGACACGTAGGCATGCGTGTTATCAGGAGTGGCACAAACGATAGCATCCAACGATTTCTCTTTCTTTAGCATTTCACGAAAATCCTGGTATCCACTCATTTGATAATTAGGAGTCTTTTCTGAATAGAATTTCTCAATAAATTCTTTTGTCGGGCCGCGTCCGGTATCTGATTGATACAGAATATCGTTAGTCCACAGGTAAGCAGGATCTGCAATGGTGGTTAACTGCACATCATCGAGTTTAAGGAGTTCTTTGATGCTGTACATTGACTGGCCACCTGCCCCAACGATTCCGATATTGACCTTATCACTTGGTGCAACAAACCCAATTCCTCCCAGTACATGCCGTGGAACGATAGAAAATACTGAAAGGCCTACTGCTGTCTGCTTAATAAAATTACGCCGTGAATTTTTTTTCTTTGATTGCATTGATTTGAATTTAGTGGTAGAAATTTGCTCAGGTAATTTGTGAAGAACTGCCTACCGGACAGGTAAGCACAAACCACCGCCCGCGCTCAAATGTAAATCATTAATTGCAGCTTGTTTGTCATCAGCATCATTCCTTTATAATAATGGCGATACAAGCCTTGCTGTCTTTTGCCATAATTGTTTGATTCTTGACCGCTTATACCAAAGGTCAGGATCAATCCTTTCAGCATCTTTTAAATCTTCAAAAAAGATATTTCTCAGTTCATTGGCAATGCCTGAATCATATACAATAGCATTTACTTCAAAATTGAGATCAAAGCTTCTGAAATCCATATTAGCCGTACCCACAATGGCGACCTTGCTGTCTGCAACAAAAGTCTTCGCGTGGATAAATCCTTTCTGGTACCGGTATATTTCCACACCTGCTTTTAAAAGATCGTCGTAATAAGAGGATGCCGCTCCATCCACTAGAAAAGAATCCGATTTGCCCGGCACTAAAAGTTTTACAGTGAGGCCGCTAAGCGATGCGATGGTGAGCGCATCGAGTAAGCTTTCACCCGGAATAAAATAAGGGGTTGTAATCAGGATCTCTTTCGTCGCGAGATTAATAGCCTGCAACAACGAAAATAAAATAGTGGGTGTGTCAGAGTCAGGCCCGCTTGCAGCTATCTGTACTACTTTATCAGCTTCATCCGAGTGGTCAGACATAGAATAAAAATTCTTTTTTCGGGGGAAAAGAGTTTCGTTTATTTCAATTTTCTTATTGGCACAAAAGTTCCAATCGCATAAAAAAAGGAACTGCAGATATTGTATGCCGGGTCCGTCAATTCGTAAATGAGTGTCTCGCCAAAAAATATTTTTGGTATCACCTTCGTGGTTTATATACTTGTCACTCACATTGATCCCTCCCACAAAAGCGGTGCGACCATCTATAACTATAATCTTACGGTGATTGCGATAGTTGATCCGGTTGGCAAAAGGAATGAAAGAGATTTTGAAAAAGGGGAACGCCATCACTCCTCCGTCTTTCAATTGTTTTACAAATTTTTTGCGAATAGACTTGCTACCAAAATCATCATAAATAAAACGCACTTCTACTCCTTCCTTCGCTTTCTGTATAAGAATATTCCCTATGGCAGTGCCTATTTCATCATCTTCATAAATGTAGTATTCGATATGGATATGCTGTTTAGCTTCCTGCAAAGCACTGATCACTTCCGGAAATTTATTTTCCCCATTTACCAGTATCTTCACGACATTACCCGATGTAAGTGGACTCATCGTATCATTGATCAGCATGTAGGCAAGTTCTTTATTACCCAGAACTGCAGCATCATTTTCACTAAAAGTTTGTTTGGAATACTGGTAAAGTTCTTCTCTCAGCTTTTTTGCCATGTCAGCATTTTCGTACAGCTTTTTGCTATACATCTTATTATTGCGGTAATTGATGCCAAAGATGAAGTAAAACAGTATTCCAACAACAGGAACAAAGGCTGCGAATAATAAATAAGCTAAAGTCTTGGTGGCACTCTGTGTATCATATACAATCCGCAGACAGACCAGGATCACGATAATCAGATATATAATTTCAGAAATCAGCAACCAGTCCATGTACATTTATTTTGTGTGTATAATAAGTAAGATTTATAAAAATAATGATTTTAAGGTTGATAAAATTTTAATTTAATTCGAGGTATTAGAACAGTTAAAGGCTGTACATTATACCTTTATGGTAAATAATGGCAAATGGTTTAATTTGGCTTTCTTTAAACAAAAAAATATATCAGACACGCTTTTAAAAATCTAATTTCGTCTTCAATGAAGCCTTTACAAAATACCTGTCTTTTAATATTAGTATTTACTTTTTTATCCTGTGGCAATAGTAAAAAACCGTCTGCCTTAGCTGGAAAGAACAACGATTCTACTGCAACCTGTATGATGGTGCCTTCCAGGTTTGGAAATACTTCGGTCGATTCCTTATTACACTTTAATGGAGACACCACTTCTACCGGAATGGTTTTTATAAAAGGGAGTACTTTTATGATGGGGGGCGATAATGACCAGGCCAGCCCTGATGAATTTCCAAAACATAAAGTAAAGGTTGATGGCTTTTGGATAGATGCCACTGAAGTAACCAATGCGCAATTTCAAAAGTTTGTGGAGGCGACAAATTATATTACCACTGCTGAGCAAAAGCCGGATTGGGAAGAAATGAAAACGACACTTCCGCCCGGAACACCTAAGCCTGCCGATAGTTTACTGGTTGCCGCTTCACTGGTATTCAGGCAAGCTTCCGGCCCTGTGAACTTAAATGATTATAGTCAGTGGTGGAGTTGGGTAAAAGGTGCAGACTGGAGGCATCCTGAAGGACCGGGCAGCAGCATCAAAGGAAAAGAAAATTATCCTGTGGTACAGGTTAGTTGGTACGATGCAATGGCGTATTGCAAATGGGCAGGCAAACGATTGCCCACAGAAGCCGAATGGGAATTTGCGGCAAGAGGAGCATTGGAAAATAATATTTATCCATGGGGCAACGAATCTATCAATGTGGGTAAAGCCAAAGCGAATTCATGGGGAGGCAAGTTTCCCTACTATAATGATAAGAAAGATAATTATGTGACCAGCGCACCTGTAAAGTCTTTTGCTGCTAATGGCTACGGCCTGTATGATATGGCTGGCAATGTATGGGAATGGTGCAATGATTGGTATGATGCTAATTATTATAAATCATCTGAAAATACAACGGCAATGAATCCGCAGGGTCCGGATAAAAGCTATGACCCTGACGATATATATACTCCCAAGCGAAGCTTGCGTGGTGGTAGTTTTTTGTGCAATGATAGTTATTGCAGTGGCTACCGCGTAGCACGCCGTATGAAAAGCAGTCCCGACACTGGTTTGGAACATACAGGATTCAGATGTGTAAAGGATAAGAAATAGACTATCGGTTAATTGCATTCCGTCACCGCTATCCGTTTCAGATGTGTAAAGGATGAGAAATAGATGCAACTATTAAGAAGTTACGTTTCATTAACGCAAAACAAAACGCTCTTCATTCCGATAGTATGTTTAAAATTGTTCCCCATTGCAAATCATTTTAACTATTAAGAATTTAAGGTTCATTAACGCAAAACTCAAATGATCTTCATGCCTTTATGGTTTATTTTCAACTTTTTTTGTAAAAAGTCCCTCTATCATTTTCGGTTTATCATTCATCCTGTGTGAATAAATATATAGCTAAAAAAATGCTTCTTATCAGTCACAATTTCTTATGGACACCCATCATCTAAGGCAGCTTTTTTTACTCCCTTTATCACCTTTTTTTATTCATTTTGTCTTTTCATTTTTGAAAAAATAATTTTTTGCATCCTTTATTTGCAGATTTCCAATTAGTAAAACGTAACAACTGGTTAATATCAGATTAGAAAAAGGCAAAATTCAAGAATTCTATATTTAACAAGTACACGTACTTTGCCTAATTATTTAATAAGTATATGAACTAACTGTATAAAAAACGTGGAAAAACAAAACATCTTTAAAAGGCGATTGAAAAAATATCTTTATTTTAAGAAGATGCTTTCGTGTGCTGAATTAAGTAATCTTACTAACAAGAGTTTGCCCTTTACTACCAAATTTTTAAACGAACTAATTGCAGAAGGAAGTGTGATAGAAACCGGTTTTGCAAACTCGACAGGAGGCCGTCGTGCACAGATGTATTCTTTAAAGTCTGACATCAATTTCATTTTGGCCGTTGCCATGGACCAGTACATTACAAAGATGATTGTTTTGGATATGCACAATAACCCAGTGACTGAAGAGTACAAAGTTGAACTGCCCCTACACAATAACCCTGATTCTCTTTCGCAATTAAGAATTCATATTGTAAAGTTTCTCAGCAAATCCAAAGTTTCTAAAGATAAATTTATTGGTATAGGAATCAGCATGCCCGGCTTCGTAGATGTGAAAAAAGGACTGAACCATTCATTTCTGGATGCCGGTGACAACAATATCGTGGATTACATCCGCGAAGAAATTGACCTTCCTGTGTTAATTGATAATGATTCCAGCCTGATCGGTCTTGTGGAAATGCGATTAGGTACAGCGCGCAACCATAAGAATGTAATGGTTATTA
>JBDTJI010000024.1:0-24307 GCA_039935935.1 Ginsengibacter sp.
TTTGGGGGTGAACTATAATAAAGTAGACCTGTCTTCTTTAAAAAAGTGGAATCATCTCTCATCAGATGAGGTGACCGTGGGTACTCCTATGATAATCGGCTATTTAAAAGTAGATAAAACCCAATCCACGTTTGCACAAAATGAAGCTCCATCAACTCCAGATGCGACTACTACAGCGAAGAAACAAACTACTCCCCAAGTGGTTAGAGAACCTGCACAGGTAACAAATGACCCTCAACCTACGAAAACACAAAAGCCCTTAACGGTTGCAACTCCAAATAGCGAGCCTGCAGTTACGCCAACACAGTTAAGTAACACAGCAAACCCGGGTTTTTCAGGCGGTTATTTCAAAGTCCTTTACGAGCAGCAAACTGCGAATAAGACTCCCGTTAATAATAGTGGTAGCGCCGGTGTATTCAAATCTACCAGTGGCTGGCAGGATCGTAAATACTATTGCTTCTACAACGATGCGATGCCTGGCCTTATTTTAAAAATTACCAATATGAGTACCGGAAAAAGCGTATATGCCAAAGTGTTAGATGCTATTCCTGATATCAGGCAAAATGCAGGCTTATCAGTTGTGCTCAGCAATGCTGCGGCTGAAGGATTAGGGGCTGCAGATGATAAATTTGAATGTGCAATAGATTATGCCAAATAGGTACAGATTCATTATTTCCCCATAACGACCTAACATCTATTGAAAAAGACATATGTGGTTATTTTTTCTTGTCATTCATATTTTTGGATATATTCTTCATTTCAAATGATCCTGTGACAATGTTTATTAGACAATAACACTAGCAGGGAAGAATATGAATGCTTTCCGTAGACTTAGGTTGGGGCTTTATATAAGTAAAGAAATAACTGAAAATCTGGGTGGTAACATAGGCGTGATAAATGAAGAAGGAAAAAGGAAGTATGTTTTATTTGGGCTACCTAAAAGTGAAGTACTCTTTAAAAACAAAATAAACGTTCATTAAGTTATAAAATTGACGCGAAACGAATTCTATTTTGCCACTTCCATCTTTACTTTCTTATTCTTTATCTTTTGATCTTTTACCAAATATATTAAATAATTCATTTTTATTTTTCGGATAGCCGCGAAAGAAAAAAAATCTTTTACTTCTATCAGACCAATATCTTCTTTTTTCAACATTCCTCTCTTGGTCAAAAAACCAACAATGTCCACCTTGTTTACTTTGTCTTTTTTACCGGCAGCTATAAAGAGCGTAGCCCATTTTGGCTTGTCTGGTAAGATAACATCCTCAGGTAATTTTATTTCTTCTATTTCATTATTAATATAAGGAGGGAGTTTCTCCTCTTCGTTTAAAATAAGTATTGCAGTACCACTGGCTTCCATCCTCGCAGTACGCCCATTTCTATGTATAAAGGCGTCCTCATTTAATGGCAGATGGTAATGAATAATGTACCTGATATTAGCAATATCCAATCCTCTGGAAGCAAGATCAGTCGTTACTAATACATTGGTAGTTCCATTCCTGAATTTGGATAAAGCGCTATCTCTCTGTTGCTGTTCCATCCCGCCGTGATAAAATTCATTATAAATTCCTTTTTCGGATAGCAATAAACTAGTTCTTTCTACTGCCTCACGATGATTACAAAATACTATGGCAGAGCGGTTACCAAGAAAACAAAGTAACTGAAAAAGTTTGTCCGATTTATCTTTATCATTTGACAAAACTGTCTGTATTTCAAGCCCTTCCGTTTTTTCACCAGGCATTAAAAAATTAAGTCTCTCCGGATCTTTCAATCCGATAAATTCCGGAATTTGTTTCGCATCTGTTGCTGATGTAAGTATCTTTCTTGAAATGCTTTTTAAAGAGTCAATGATGAATTTAATTTCTTCGAGGAAACCTAATTCAAGCGATTTATCAAACTCATCTAACACCAATGTAGATATAGAATCTACCGTAATATTTGCTCTCCTTATATGATCACACAACCTTCCCGGCGTGCCTACTATGACAGTAGGCGGCTCTATGAGGTTGTTTTCTTCAATTTCTCTTTTATGACCGCCGTAGGTAGAAGTAATTTTATATCCTGTGCCCATTCTTTTAAAAACCTGTTCAATTTGTATAGCCAATTCCCTGGAAGGAACGACAATAAGTGCCTGTGTATTTTTATTGCCCGGCTCAATATTTTCAAGAATAGGTAGTAAAAATGCCAGTGTTTTCCCCGAGCCTGTTGCGGAAAGTATAATAATATCTTCGGATTTTTTATTGGCTTCCAGAGATGCCAATTGCATTTCATTAAGAGTATCTATCTTTAAATGAGTCAATATATTTTCCAGGTCGTACTTTTTCGTCTTCATAGCTGCAAAAGTACAGAAAGCATAGGTGGCGCGTCGTTTTCGTTTAATGGATAACTATTGATTATAAAACGCCAGAGGACTTTATTTCTTATAATTTATTGATTAGAATAATTTGAAAAAGAAAATAATTATTTACCTGTTACTGATCGTCGTCCTGGTCTTTTTAATAATAAAAGGAGCAGAACGATTTAATGGTAACAATACCGATCATGAAGATTTCAGAAATACAAGCCATCTCATCCTTACCAAACATGCTCGGTGCAGAATGGATTGCAGGCAAATAACCATTGATGAAATAAAAGAAATATTAAAAAATGGAAATATCAATAGAGCTAAAAGTGGTATCGGCGCAAAGGGAGACAGCACCTATGCGCTTGATGGTTACAGCCACGAAAACCAACACATAAGAGTGGTAGTAGCCCCTGAAAATAAAAGATTAGTAGTGATCACATGCATTGACCTGGATAAAGAGTGGCACTGCGATTGTAATTAAATCGATTAAAACTTTTCTATGTAAATTTGTCTTCAACGATTCGCTTTTAAAAATGAAAATGAAATTCAAATCTTATCTGGCAAAACCATTTGCCCTGTATATCTATAAGCAGATAAAAAAGTCAATGTTCACCGCAATTGCTGATCAGGACAACATCTTCAACACATTAATAAAAACAGCTTCCAAAACTGAATTTGGCAAGGAACATAGTTTTGAAAAAATAAAATCACATGCAGATTTTTTAAAGCAGGTGCCACTCAGAAATTATGAAGAGTATAAAGGATACATTGAAAAAATAAAGCAGGGAAAACAAAATGTTTTATGGAAAGGTTTTCCGATTTATTTTGCAAAAACGAGTGGAACTACCAGTGGTATTAAATATATCCCAATCACCAAAGATTCCATTTCCAACCATATTGACACTGCAAGAAATGCACTCCTTTGTTATATGGCTCAAAGTGGCAATTCAGAATTTGCAGACGGCAAAATGATTTTTTTAAGCGGAAGCCCTGAGCTAGAAAGAGTAGGAGGTATTCCCACGGGAAGATTGAGTGGTATTGTAAATCATCATATCCCAAGATATTTGAGATCCAACCAACTACCTTCCTTTGAAACAAACTGTGTGGAAGACTGGGAAGAAAAATTATCTAAAATTGTAGAAGAAACCATTGATGAAAGAATGACTCTTATTAGTGGTATCCCCCCATGGGTGCAAATGTATTTTGATGTATTAACAAAGAAAACAGGGAAAAAGATAAAAGATATTTTTCCCGATTTCAGTGTATTCGTACATGGTGGTGTAAACTTTGAACCTTATAAAGCCAAACTATTCGAGACAATTGGTAAAGAAATTGACACCATAGAAACCTATCCCGCTAGTGAGGGTTTTTTCGCTTTCCAGGACAACCAGAAACAAAATGGTCTTTTGCTCAATACAAACAGCGGTATCTTTTATGAATTTGTGCCGGTTGAAGAAATCTCAAAGGAAAATCCAACAAGGATTACTTTAAAAGATGTGGAGGTGGATAAAAATTATGCGCTGGTAATAAGTAACAATGCCGGATTGTGGGCTTATAATATCGGAGACACGATAAAATTTGTATCACTAAATCCATATAGGTTAGTAGTTACGGGAAGAGTAAAACATTTTATTTCCGCCTTTGGCGAACATGTCATCGGCGAAGAAGTAGAAGATGCGTTAATGAAAGCAGCAGAAGCTGAAAATATTAAAATAATAGAATTCACGGTTGCCCCGAATATTTCAACTACGGGCGCAAAAAGCTTTCATGAATGGTTTATCGAATTTGAAAACATACCAGGAGATTCTGATCGCTTCGCAGAAAGTATTGATAATAATTTAAGGAAGAAAAATATCTATTATGATGATCTTATTAAAGGACACATACTACAACCCTTAAAACTTCAGGTGGTTGAAAAGGGAGGATTTATCAACTATATGAAAAGTGTAGGTAAACTCGGCGGCCAGAATAAAGTTCCCCGTCTGAGCAATGATCGTAAACTTGCCACTGCATTACAAAAGTGGGTAAAGCAGGAACCTGCGGTGTCACTTATGGAATAAGCTTTTTTCCATCAAACCAAGCCAACCCATAAGACTAAATTACATCGGGATGCACAATGGATGTGTGAAGAGTTAATCTTATAGCGTTTGAATAGCAATAGTTCTTATCAAACACTATAACGTTCGATCTCGGCGCAACGTCCCGCCAAACCCTATAGCTTGGCAACGACAAACTCTGCAAATTATCATAACAAAACATTTAAGAAAAATACAACCGGTACTAATTATTTTTTATTACTTTTGCCTCTTAATTCTTCAAAAAATTATAAATACAGGCCTTGAAAAAAAATAATTTATATCATTTCTTTTCCCCGGCAACGGTATATTCTTCACGACGTGGATGCTGATAGGCCGAGCAGTTAAAAACCGCCCCTATCAGTGAAGAAAAATCCCCCGCTCACTTCCCTATTTTATTTACTAATTAAATTTCTTGCAAATTGGAACAATCAAATATTATTGTTCGTGTTGCAATTCCTGAAGATATAATTTACGCAACTGTAATTACAGATGAAATGGCAGCATCTGCACAGGCGCGTGGAACAGGAATTGCCAAACGCTCGCCTGAATATATTTCTCAAAAAATGACGGAGGGTAAAGCGGTAATCGCCCTTACTATCGATAAGAAATGGGTGGGATTTTGTTATATTGAGGCTTGGGGACATGACAAATTTGTAGCCAACAGCGGCCTGATCGTCGCGCCTGAATATAGAAAAACCGGTATTGCCAAAAGTATCAAGCAACGGATTTTTGCTCTCTCGCGCAAGAAATATCCCGATTCCAAAATTTTCGGACTCACTACTGGCCTGGCTGTAATGAAAATAAATAGTGATCTTGGATACAAGCCAGTCACTTATTCTGAATTGACCGATGATGACAAATTCTGGGAAGGATGTAAGAGTTGCGTGAACTATGAAATCCTGATGAGCAAGGGACGAAAGAATTGTATGTGCACTGCGATGTTGTTTGATCCCGCAGAGCATCCTCAGCCAAAGGAAACCGCTACGGAGTTTAAGAAAAAATCAAAGTTGTATGAAAGGTTCATGCGGTTGAAAAAAAATAAACTTATTAACTATTGGAAAAAGAAAAGGATGGAAAAATTAAAATCGATCGTCAGCTTTTTTTATAACTTTTAAATAAATATTTTGAATGAGTAAGAAAGTAGTAATCGGATTTAGCGGTGGCCTTGATACTTCTTATTGTGTAAAATATTTTACCGATGAATTGAATTATGAGGTGCACAGTATCATTGTCAATACAGGAGGATTCACCGAAGAAGAAATAAACCATATTGAACAACATGCAAAAACACTTGGAGTTACTTCTCATACAACGATAGATGCAACCAAAAGTTATTACGAAAGCATTGTAAAATATCTTATTTACGGAAATGTTTTAAAAAATAACACCTACCCTTTGAGTGTAAGCGCAGAAAGGGTTTCACAGGCCTTGCATATTGCAGAACATGTAAAAAAAATTGGAGCAGATGCTGTAGCTCACGGAAGTACCGGCGCAGGGAATGACCAGGTGCGATTTGACATGATCTTTCATATTATGATCCCAGGGATAGAGATCATTACCCCCATCCGTGACATGCAATTATCAAGACAGGAAGAAATTGATTATCTAAAGTCGAAGGAGGTCAATATGAACTTTGAGAAATCAGTCTATTCCATCAATAAAGGTTTATGGGGAACAAGCGTTGGAGGAAAAGAAACTTTATCCTCTAACGGAATGTTACCGGAAGAATCATGGCCGACACAATTGAGTAAGCATGAATCTGAAGAGATAAAATTACATTTTGACAAAGGAGAATTGGTCGGCGTTAACGATGAAACATTTGAGCACCCTGTAAAAGCCATTCAATATTTGCAAAGTATTGCAGGCCCTTATGCTATAGGCCGTGATGTACATGTGGGCGATACCGTCATCGGCATTAAAGGAAGAGTAGGCTTTGAAGCAGCAGCCCCTATGATAATAATTAAAGCACATCATGCCCTGGAAAAAAATGTACTTACCAAATGGCAGTTAACCCTCAAAAGCCAATTGGCAGATTTCTATGGTAACTGGCTGCACGAGGGACAATTATTAGATCCTGTGATGCGTGATATTGAGGCATTTTTTACTTCCTCTCAACAAAATGTAACAGGTGGGGTTTACCTGCAATTAATGCCTTATCGTTACCAGGTTTCAGGTATAGAATCGCCATTTGATCTTATGAATAGTAAATTTGGAAAGTATGGAGAAATGAATACAGGATGGAGTGGCCAGGATGTGAGAGGATTTAGTAAAATATTTGGAAATCAAACAGCGATTTATCATGCTGTAAAAAATAGTGCGAATGGACAGTAAAGTAAGAGTAGGAATTATTGGTGGTGCCGGTTATACAGGCGGTGAGTTAATAAGATTGCTGATCAATCATCCTTCTGTCGAAATTATTTATATACAAAGTAAGAGCAATGCAGATAAAGATATTTACACCGTTCACCAGGATTTATTAGGACAAACTACTATGAAATTTTCTCATGAGACAAGCCATAACATTGATGTGCTTTTCTTGTGTGTGGGCCATGGCGATTCCTTAAAATTTATGGAAGAAAATGATATCCCTTCGCATATAAAAATAATCTCCTTGTCACAGGATTTTAGGTTAAAGGAAAATTCTGTAATTAAAGGTCGTGAATTTATCTATGGCCTCCCGGAAATCAACAGGGAAGCAATAAGAACATCTGATAATATTTCTAATCCGGGTTGTTTTGCTTCAAGCATTGAGTTTGGCTTATTGCCGCTGGCGAAGGAGAATTTATTGACAGATGTATATAGTACAGGAATTACAGGTTCCACGGGGGCTGGTCATTCGAAGAGTGACACTTCTCATTTCTCATGGCGGGAAAATAATGTACAGGCCTATAAGTCATTAAAGCATCAGCATATTAATGAGATCAATGAGACTTTAGGCAGCGTATCAGGTAATGCGGTTCCTTCTATTCATTTTGTTCCCTGGCGTGGCGATTTTACAAGAGGTATTTTTATTACTTCTCAATTGAAGTGTTCAGAGAATCTTCCCGAACTGTATCGCGTGTATGAAGAATTTTATGAAGGACATCCATTTATAAAAGTTAGTCATGAACCTATCTTCTTAAAACAGGTGGTGAATACTAATAATTGTTTTATTAACCTGGAGCAAGTAGGAGATATCGTCGTAATTCATTCCGTAATTGATAATTTATTAAAAGGAGCCAGCGGGCAGGCAGTACAAAATATGAACCTGATGTTTGGATTGGAGGAAACAGAGGGACTGAAATTGAAGGCAAATTATTTTTAACGCAGAGGCAACCCTTGCGGTTGCTATGTAGAGTCTACTTTTTTAAATCACTAAAACCGGGCAACCCCAACGGTTGCTCCTACAAAAGCAACATGAAACTATTCGATGTTTATCCCGTCAATGACATTAATATTGTAAGAGCTCAGGGCTCTTATGTTTGGGACGATAATGGAACTAAATACCTTGACATGTACGGCGGCCATGCTGTTATCAGCATTGGCCATACACATCCCCATTGGGTAAAGAAAATTGAAGATCAATTAGAGAAAATTGCCTTCTATTCCAATTCAATAAAGATTCCTCTCCAGCAGGAGCTTGCTGATAAGTTAGGTGCTGTTTCCAGGAAAAATGATTACCAGTTATTTCTTTGTAATTCGGGTGCAGAAGCCAATGAAAATGCGTTGAAGCTTGCTTCCTTTCATAATGGCCGAAAAAATATCATTGCCTTTACAAAATCATTTCATGGCCGTACGTCGCTGGCAGTTGCGGTTACTGATAACCCTTCCATTGTAGCTCCTGTAAATGAAACTGATAATGCGGTTTTTCTTCCTTTCAATGACGAGGATTCGCTAAAAGATTATTTTAAAAAGAATGGAAAAGAGGTTTGTGCCGTGATTGTAGAAGGAATCCAGGGGGTAGGTGGGATAAGGGTTGCATCTAAATCCTTTTTGCAACTTATCCGTGAACTATGTGATCAATACGGAGCAGCATTTGTAGCAGATTCTGTACAGTGCGGCTATGGAAGAACCGGTAAGTTTTATTCCCATGACCATGCAGATGTAACTGCTGATATCTACACCATGGCTAAGGGAATGGGCAACGGTTTCCCTATTGGCGGCATTTCAATTTCTCCCAAAATAGCACCCAGGCATTTTATGCTGGGTACTACTTTTGGCGGTAATCATCTTGCGTGTGCTGCTGCTATAGCAGTTTTAGAAGTGATAGAACGAGAGGAGCTGATGAAGAATGCTGAGCACATGGGAACTTATATCATGGATGGTATTGAAAAAATTGTCGGCTCAAAACCTATTGGAATAAAAAATCTTCGGGGAAAAGGATTAATGATTGGCTTTGATGTAGAAGGCCAATTGAGCGATTTAAGAAAAAATCTTTTGCAAAAGCATAAAATATTTACGGGCGCAGCAAAACCTAATGTAGTACGGTTGTTACCTTCGCTTGCGTTAACTCAAAATGATGCTGAGCAGTTTTTGAAAGCGCTGGAAGAAGAGGTAGAATTGATTGTTCCAGGAAATAAAAATGCATCAGCCGCAATGAATGCTTAATAGATTGTTCATCCAAATCAAAACATATTGAAAAATTTTCTTTCAGTAAAAGATGCCGGAAACATACCTGAATTAATTAACTCGGCATTGAATTTCAAGAAGGCCCCCTTGTCCAAACAAATGATTGGTAAAGGGAAACGTGTTGGTTTATTATTTTTGAACCCAAGTATGCGTACCAGGTTGAGCACACAAATAGCAGCACAAAACCTTGGCATGGAGTCTATCGTTTTCAATGTATCACAGGACGGCTGGAAGTTTGAGTTCGAAGAAGGTGCTATAATGAACGGGACAACATCAGAGCATATAAAAGATGCAGCACCAATTCTCGGAAATTATTTTGACATCCTGGGTGTTCGCACATTTCCCACATTAAAAAACCGTGATGAAGATTATGAAGAGAAGATTATGAATGACTTCGTAAAATATTCAGGCAAACCGGTGATAAGCCTGGAAAGCGCTACAGTCCACCCTTTACAAAGTCTCACGGATATTATTACTATTTCAGAACATCTTCCTGTAAAAAATAAAGTAAGGCCAAAAGTCGTATTAACATGGGCGCCTCATGTGAAGCCCCTGCCACAATGTGTTGCTAATAGTTTTTCAGAGTGGATGAATGCGTGGGAGCATGCAGATTTTGTTATTGCCCATCCCGAAGGTTATGATCTGGATAAAAATTTTACGAAAGAAGCTACCATTCTTAATAACCAGGAAGAGGCTTTAAAAGATGCTGATTTTGTTTATGTAAAAAACTGGAGCAATTATAAAGATTATGGGAAAATGGGTCCAGTATCCGGTGACTGGATGCTTACCAATAAAAAACTTGAATTAACCAACAATGCAAAAGTGATGCATTGTCTGCCGGTGCGTAGAAATGTAGAATTAAGCGATGAAGTGTTAGACGGGCTGCATAGCATTGTTACAGAAGAAGCAGGTAACCGCGTGTGGGCGGCACAGGCCGTATTAGCAGAAATTTTAAAAGAATTATAATGGATGATTTAGGCTCTCAAAAAGAAAAATTATACATTATAAAAATTGGAGGAAATGTTATTGACGACCCTGATCAGATTATTTATTTTCTAACAGCGTTCTCTAAGATCAAAGAGAAAAAGATACTGGTGCATGGAGGTGGAAAGATCGCGACTGCTATAGGCGAGAAGTTAGGAATTCAATCAAATTATATTGATGGCAGAAGAATAACTGACGACGAAACGATTGATCTGGTAACGATGGTGTATGGCGGCCTGGTTAATAAAAAAATAGTAGCAAGGCTGCAATCCATGGGCTGTAATGCCATCGGAATTTCAGGAGCAGATGCGAATTTATTGCCTGCCAAAAAGCGACCGGTTAAAGAAATAGATTATGGCTGGGTGGGGGATATAGAGGATAGCATTTATTCACCAACCTGGAGATTGTTTCTAAAGAATCAATTAACGCCGGTGGTAGCGCCGCTGACACATGATAGCAATGGGCACCTTCTCAATACCAATGCAGATACCATCGCTTCGGTGATTGCGATAAATTTATCGGCATATTATAACACCACGCTTATTTATTGTTTTGAAAAAAATGGAGTTCTCCTTAATGTAGATGAGGAAAATTCAGTGGTGAAAAATTTAGATAAAAATAAGTATCAGCAACTAAAAGAAAGTAAAAGTCTTTTTGCCGGCATCTTGCCCAAGATTGATAATGCCTTCGAAGCCATTCACAAAGGAGTGAAAGAAGTAGTGATTGGGAATTCTGGTCAATTATCTCTTTTGATCAACAACGAAAGCGGCACAAAAATTTTTCTGTAATGAATGAATTAAAAAATATCGACGAATTATTTTCCGACGCTGTTAGTTTATTAAAGCAATTAATAAATACGCCTTCCTTCAGTAAAGAAGAAGATAAAACTGCGGATTGCCTGGAAGCATATTTTCGAAAAAAAAATATAAAGCCAAACCGGTACCTCAATAATGTCTGGGCAGTCAACAAACATTTCAACCCTAATAAGACTACTCTTTTATTAAATTCTCATCATGATACGGTGAAGCCCAACAAGGGCTATACCGTGAATCCATTTGAAGCCGCAGAAAAAGATGGAAAATTATATGGATTAGGTTCCAACGATGCCGGGGGGGCACTAGTTTCATTGCTTTCTACATTCATTCATTTTTACGAAGCAGATCTTCCGTTCAATATCATTTTTGCCGGTACGGCAGAAGAAGAAATTTCCGGAAGAAACGGTGTAGAGATATTGTTGAATCATTTACCAAGAATTGATTGCGCGATAGTAGGCGAGCCTACTTTACTGAACATGGCTGTGGCAGAAAAAGGACTGCTGGTTTTGGATTGTATAGCATACGGCAAGGCAGGACATGCAGCGCGAAGTGAGGGAGTGAACGCGTTATATGTAGCCATTAAAGATATCAACTGGCTAAGCAGCTACCATTTCCCGAAAGTATCTTCTCTGTTGGGGCCGGTGCACATTGAAGTCACTTCTATCAACACACCCAATCAAACTCACAATATTGTACCTTCAGAATGCTCCTTTTTGATTGACATCAGGGTAAATGAACTGTATGCCTTTGAAGAAATAATTTCCATCATTAGAGAGCATATTAGCAGCCAGATTCAGCCCAGGTCTATCAGGCTGAGGCCGTCGTCTATTGAAGTTAACCACCCTTTAGTAGCAGCTGGCAAAAGAATGAGTATTTCATCTTATGGTTCGCCCACCTGTTCTGATATGGCTTTGATGGATTTTCCATCATTAAAAATAGGCCCCGGCGATTCAGCCCGAAGCCACACTGCTAATGAATATATTTTTTTGGACGAAATTAAAGAAGGCATAAAAACTTATATTCAATTGATGGAGGGGTTTGGGGATGAATTAAAAAATTCAGAATCGTCTAAATTTGATTAAAAACCTCACTAATAATTTAGTATTTCAATTTTAATCATAGACACTTTGAGAGAACGGATAAGGATTTTATCGTTGAGCACTTCGTAAATCAAACGGTGTTCCTGCATGATACGGCGTGACCAATAACCTATCCAGTCATATTTCAACTGTTTCGGTTTACCAATACCTTCAAAAGGACTTTCCTGAATGTTAGCATTAATTTATTCCCCGATTTCTTCCAAAAATCAATATCTTCTTTTGCTTTCAGGTAAACTCTATTTCCATATTTCATCAAGCTTGATCTTTACTGTTTTACCCTGTTCGGCTTGTTTACGGCTCTCCCTCGTTTTTTTTCAAATTCAGTATTATAATGGCCGGATTCTTTCTTGCTTTTTTTTCAAAGGGCACTTTTAGCTTTATGGCAAGTTGTTCAAAAAGGTTGGCCTGTTCCTTATTTTGCGGATGTATGATAATGACTTCCATGTTGACAATATTTATGATTACAAATATAAAGATTGACTAAGCGGTTTCAAATTACTGAATTTAATCGGCCTAAATGCAATAGGAATCAGTCGACAGAAAAAAGCGCTTGCAAATCTGTCACTTTTAAAAAAAATCATTTTTTTTTGGAAACTTCTTGATTATTTCATCTGTTTATTTGAGTAAATGATAATCTTTCAATAATTGAACTCCCCTGGCAAAAAGAGACAACCTTTGAAATTACCTACACTCTTTCTGTTAACTCTGATAAGTTGTGGTATTAAAAGCCGTGATAATCTTAAAAGAATGATACTCAATTCTGTTGACAGAAATGATAGCACTATTATCTTACAGTCACTCGCAAACATAACAGCTCCCCCACAGACAACGGTTTTGCAGGAATCTTTTACTTTAAACCCGGGTAGTACCGTGGATATTTTATTTAAGAATCACCAGTTCATTTTGAAAATAAATAATCTCTCAGCAATAATGAATTAGGTTTTATTTCTTAACAATACGATAAACCAGTTGTGAAGATGTTCTGTAACCAATTATTAAAAACGCAAATACATATTTTATGAAACTGATCTTTTTCATTTTTCTATTAATAAATAATGCCTCTTGCCCAGCGCAACAAACGGTTGGTATCCACTTTGAAAAAGGGCTTAACTGGACAGACATCAAACAAATGGCATAGAAAGAAAATAAATTCAGAACCCTTGACCTCTACGATTTTCAAAAATCTTAAAAAAAACTTGCAATCCTTTATTGCGCGTACTTTGAGAATAATTACATTAGGGGATCAAAGATTTCATTACGGAATTTAAAATGATTTTTGTATGTTTAGCATTTTTAAGCTTATTAAGAGTTCACAATATCAATCAGGTCGGCACCCTTCCCTGTGGCGAGTTAGGCAGAGTAATGAGACTGGACAGAATACCGGAAGTAAAAACATTACGCAGGCGCATAGCCCGCTTTAGCACAAAAGGAAATGTGCAGGAATGGAGCCGGAAATTAAGCGGGAGCTGGATGGCTGCCAACACCGACCTGGCAGGCGTGTTGTATATCGATGGCCATGTAAATTTATACTATGGCCATGCCACTACTATGCCTAAACGCTTTGTAAGCCGCCTTCGTCTATGCATGAGCGGTAGTGCCGACTATTGGGTAAATGATAAAGCCGGCCAGCCTTTTTTTGTAATAAATGAAGCTATCAACAGTGGCATGATAGAACAAATAAAAACATCTATTTTGTCCCGACTGGAAAAAGATGTACGCAATCAACCCTCTGAAGAACAATTGCTGCAAAACCCCCAATTACACAAGTTTATGATTGTATGCGACAGGGAATGTTATAGCGCTGAGTTTTTTGATTATTTATGGCAAAAGCGGATAGCCATTTATACCTACAATAAAAATGTAAAAGACAAGTGGCCTGAAGAAGATTTTATTGAATATAAAAATGTACAAGAGGATGGCACAAAGGCGGAACTAAAATTAGCCGAAAAGGAGATTACGCTAAAATTTGAATCTGGAGAAAACCAAAAAAAATCAAGTGCAGGGAAGTAAGAAAGCTATCAAAATCCGGTCATCAAACCTCTATAATTACTACGAACCGGATACTGGATATCCTGGACATAGGCTTGTATATGTTTGCAAGATGGTGTCAGTCCCGCTTTGGGCGGGATTTAAATACATGATGAATAACTTTGATATTGATGGACTTGTGAGCTATTCCATGGAAAAGATCAGTGAGACCAAAATGCTGGTAAATCCCGCCTATAAACAATTAGATAGCCTGTTAAGATCACTCAATAGCAAGCTATCAAAACAAAAAGTGATATTTGCCAATACCACCTTAAAAATGGTGAACGAAAAAGGCAAAAAACTAACGAAAGCTATCGCTAAAAAAGTAGGGATACATCAGGAAATTGAAGTGTCGGAATCAAAAATAAAAGAGATAAAAGATAAGAAAACGGGCGTAGCCAGGAAAATAATTTTCGCATCACTTCCACAGGAAGAAAAATTTAGCAATGTCATAAACGTCAGAAAGCAATTTATGGACACCATTAAAATGATAGCCTACCGGTCCGAAACAGCCATGTATCATTTGATAAAAAGTCAGTTAGGATACCATCACCAGGATGAAGGCAGGAAGTTGTTACAGCAAGTTTACTCATCGGATGCTGACATTATCCCGAATTATTCAAACAAAACTCTCACCGTAAAATTGCATAACTTCAATAACAAAAAAGAGGATAGAGTAGTACAATATTTATGTGAAAAATTAAACGAGACACAAACTGAATACCCCGGAACATATTTAAGGATTATCTACAAACTGGTATTATCTTAGATTCCGGTGAGGTCAGGTGTTCTGGGATTGATTTCATTTTCATTTTCTGTCCATTCCATCTCAGCAGCAGGGATGTTTCCGTCCCATCCTCTAACCGGTAATATATATTTAAAATCGCGCTGTACAATCTTTCCTTCACTGACAGTAATAACCGTTTGCCATCCCAGGCCGGTCAAGGAACGGCCAGATACAGTATAGCGGTAGGAATCACCCGACGTTTCTTTAAACTTCACCCATTTATTATAACTTTTATCAAAATCACTTTGATACCTAAAGTCACTTTTTTTGCAGGAAATAAATGCAAATGAAACAAACAACAAGCTAAAGAAGCATAATTTAATTTTCATGATAACCTTTTAATAATACTTGAGTTAAAAATTCATATTTAGGGCGGGAAAACTTTTTGAATAATTATTTGCGGGTAATTCCGATTTTACTCACCAAATGAATATTATTCACATCAGAATAATCGTATTGATATAGTCCGTCTTTTGCAACTACCAGCGCGATATTATTGAATGCGATGACATCGTACGTTTCGATGTTTGAAAATTGTTTTATCAATTGAAGATTAGCAATCTCTTTTGAATTATAAATTTTCAATCCATCGCTTCCATCGCAGATGAATAAAAGGTATCCATCTTTAGACAGTCCATGAGGATTTTTAAACGAATATGATTTTACAAGTGTAGGGTTAGTAAAATTATTTAATCGCAAAATATCCAGTTGGTTGGTATTTCCAAAACATGCTGAGCCTGTGCGCAGCGTTACATAAGCATAATCATCATCCGCTATTATCGGATCACAACTTTGCACATGAGAAAACTGTCCTGCAAGGGCAGGCTTATCAGGATTATTAATATTGTAAACAAACATTCCATTTTGTGAGCCGATAAATAATTTATTCTTAAAAGGGAAAATGGTTTCTACGTTTAAAGTTCCCACATTTACTTTTTTATTGTAAACAGGATCATTGGGAATGGTGATGTTAAATACATTCAAATCTGAATTAGAAACGGTGTACATCCTGTTATTAACTATGGCAAATCTTGCCATCGAACCTCCCATACCGATAGGAGACACAGAATTTTTATTCCCGGAAGAAGACGCTGCAGACGAGTAATTATAATAAACCTGTGAATCGAAAGTGCCCCATCTTTCGGTAACACAATTCTCCGTAATTGTTGTATCTCTTTTTATCCAGCATGCGATAATCCTGGTAGTATCGTCATAAAATCCACTCCCATAAGCCCTATATGGGAATACACCTTCATTATACTTTTTCACAGATACATCTAAGGGATTACTGATGTCTATTGTTACCAGATCGGTATAAAGATCAGCATACAATGTATTTCCTTTCAGGGCTAAATCCATATTGCCGGGAATGTTTATAAACGCAATATTCTGTGGTGAAGCAGGATTACGATTGTCTATTACATGAATCCCGTTATCAATCTCATTGAGAAAAATATAATTTCCAAGCAGTACTAATTTCCCAGGATTGATAACTTCCCTGGCAGCGTCGTTTTTTATCCCTGCTTTGATTTCCGCGGTAGTTTTATAAACCGGAACGTAATACGAATAGGTATAAGTGCGCTTGCAATTATCTTTCACACAACTGTTTAAAAAAATTGCCGATAAAACCGCAAAAAAAGATGACGCTGCGACTATGAAAAACTTTCTCATGATGAATGTGTTTTTCTCTTGACCACAGTCACACCAAAACCGTTGCATAGAAATAATTTATTTTCTACGAAACAGAATTTCACTTCGTATGCCTATGAAATTAAAATGTTTGTTTTGATACAATCCTTTACCAGAAAGCTTCGTAGCACCATAATAATAATATGGACCAATACTAACAGGAATTGCACCCTTTGAAAATAACGTGATTGATATGCCAGTATGAAATCCTAACTGAGTTTTATTAAACAAACTATTATCCCTGTAATATAAGCCGGAGTTGTCTTGAAATTGTAAAGCATTACTGCTGATCAATTGTGAAATATTGATTCCTGCCTGCCAGTATAATGGCAAAGTTTTACTTTTTCCTAGTTGCAATGTTACCGATAAAGGAAGTTCCAGATAATGGAAATTATTCCTGTAAGTATTTACGGCATTCGTCGCATTATAACTACCTAATGAAGATCCGACGGGAGTACCTATAGTATTTATCAAAGAAAAATATCTATAACCTACCCCTAATGATAATTTGTACTTAGCAGAAATGTTTTTTTCTGTAAATACGCCGCCGGAAAATGCAATTCCATTTTGTAATCTGGTCGGAGTGGCGACAGGAGAATTGCCCGAACTACCAGAGTTTCCTATACCCGGATTATTTTGCAAATAATTGTCTCCAATGTTATTTTTTAATTCCAATAGGCCCCTTCCTATTAAAGATTTGCCACCTGAAAAGGCAACCCCAAACATCCAGTGATGTTCTTTATGATTTTGGGAAATCCTTTTCGTCAAATCTTTTCTTACAGCTACATCCTGTTTTACGAGTATGCCTTCGGAAATAATCCCGGTTTTCTGTTGCTTGGATAAGCTATCGTTATGTATTTTCTTATGAATATCATTACTTGAACCGATTTCTTCTGTCAAGGGAACTAAATGATTATTGAGAATATTTTTATTTTCTTCTTGTTGCTTCAAACTCTCACTCGATGGCGAAAAAGATGTTTTCTCTTTTGGCGTAAAAGCAACTGCACCTAAATCTTTCTTTTGCTTTTTGTCTGTTTCTCTGTATCGGCCTTCAGGCCTGTTAGTTGTGGATGGCGCAAATACTTTATTTTTTAAATTATCGGTGACGGTAAAAACTGAGTCCTCCCTGGGAGATTTTTTTCCGGATGACAGGGATGTTTTCAAAGAAGAATCATATTCATTCTGTTGAATACCCACAGGTCCGATTGTCTTTGCACGATTAATTAATACACTATTCCCTTGTTGTTTTTGATTATTATCTTGCTTCAGACTAAATAACCAAATACCGGCCGATATAATTAACAGGCTGATGAGAGAAAAAGCAAGAAGCACTTTTCTCCTTGTGTGTTTTTTAGCAATTCTTTTTTCGACATTTATCCATACCGCATCTGTTGGAATAACCCTCAGATCGCCCAGTTTCGCCTTCACATTTTTTTCAAAATTATTTTGTTCCATAACGGCCATTTTGTTCTTTTAAAGAAAATTTTTCAAGCCACTCGATTAACAATACTCTTGCTCTCGCATATTGCGATCTCGAAGTTCCTTCACTGATACCCAGCATAGATGCTATTTCTGAGTGCTTATAGCCTTCCACTGCATAAAGATTAAATATGGTTTGAAATCCTGTTGGCAATTGTCTTATTAGTTCTGCTAATTCTTTTGTTTGCAAATTTACCAAAGGGTCTTCCGTAGAGACAAGATGCAAAGGCATCTCGTCGAATGATAAATCATACCGGTATTTTTGATTGGTCTTTAAATAATTCAATGCAGTATTCACCATGATTCTCCTGATCCACGCACCCAATTCTCCCTCGCTTTTAAATTGATTTAACCGGGTAAATACTTTAATAAATCCTTCCTGTAATACTTCTTCGGCATCAGTTATGCTTTTTGTGTATCTGAAGCACACGCCAAGCATCAAAGGCGCAAAATGTTCATATAACATTCTTTGAGCCTCCGGCTTTAATTTCAGGCAGTCTTTTATTAATTGATGATAATCCATCTGATGCATGTAATACCTTGACAACCGTTTCTTTAAATACGTTGCATCTGAGCAATTTTTGCTTTGGCACAAAAAAATACGGCAAGCAGCCATATTTTTTGTGATATTTCCACTTGTGTTTATTGTATCAGTGCCTGGATCTTGTCCAATGGGATGCTATTAGCAAATGTTGTTACCTGGCCTTCATCCATTCCGTTTGCAGTAATGGTTATTAATGCGCTTTTAAAGGGGATTTGAAGCTGATAATTTGGTTTTCCATTGGTATTGTCGCCTTGTTTTTCAAGCCGCGATTTATAACCCTGGATTTTTATTATTTTGGTAGTCGAATTTCTCATCAACCCGCCCATAAGCGGCATATTCAAAAAGGCATTTAAACTACTAATAAGGGGAGAATTACTGATGATTTCAACCTGTGAGCCCGTGGTTCCATAACCACGATGAACTGTTGCACCGACAAAACCAACATTCGCACTTACCTGGTCATCGCTTATCACAGCAGCTATATCGTTCATTTTTTCAGGCAATAATTTCAATACTTCCTTACCTACAATCATGTCAATTTCCTGGATAGCTTGTTCTAACGAGAAATGTGCATCAGCAAGGTTACCTGAAGTATAAGAAGCTTTTGCATCAGCAATTTGTTTTGCGAAATCCTGTGCATTACTGCTGATTGCACAAAAAAGTATCAATATAAAAATGGAATATTTTTTCATGTTTTTTATTTTTTGAGTAATCTATTTTTCTCCCAATGATTTTTTTATATCGTCAATCTTAAAAGCATTTGCTACAGCCATCACTTCATCTTCAGTAGCGAAATTGACACATTCCCAAACTATCATGGAGCTTTGTCCAACAGGCACTATCAGCGAGTAACCTTTGCTTTCATCAAAAGAAATAATCGCTTTATTTCCTTGTACTTTCACTTGTTTCACATTTTGGTCCTGATTATTTGCCTGCACTGAATAAGCACTTCCGAAATATACATTTACCATGCCTGCATATAACATGTTGTTACCAATGGTAATGGTCAGTTGCTTGTCCTTTTTATCAGAATACACGCGCTGAATGGTCATGTTGTTCCAGCCCCATTGTGTACTCACTACTTTATCTTCAGTAGTATCTTTTTGCATACCATCAACCGCATCCGGAAGTGATTTTAAAAGTTCACGGCCAAGTTGAATCTCAATCCCCATCAACGCCTGCTGTACTTCATAACGCGCGTCGCTGTAACTTTTAGCAGAAAAAGATTTACCCGCATCATCCATTGCGGCATTGACATCCGGCGGAGCCGTATTTTTTAATCCGGCGCCTCCTTTGTTAACAGGTTTATTACCGCTATTTTTTTGGCTTGGTGATTGACCGGAGTTGCTGTTGTTTTCAGGCTCACTACCTACGCCGGCTTTGTCTTCAATCACTTTGTTCACGGCATTGTTTGCTTTTTCTTTTAGTTTCTTCAAAAACTGTGCGTTGGTCGGTTGAGATATAGCAAAAAAAGAACCGATAGCCAGCAAAAAAACAAAACGTTTCATTGTGTTTTTTGATTTTAAATTAAAAAATATTATTTGCAGCGAAAGTTCTTGAATAGGAGCTTATGGATTCCCTGTAAATTTAAAGCAATTAAAATTTACAGCAAAACGAATTTACACCGGAAAATGAATTCATCTTTGCACCTGAAAATTGTCTAATTCTTACATTATTCTGTAAAAATTTGCAACAAAAAACTAACTGCTACTTTTGCCAAAAAAATTTTGAAATGAACTCTTTGCAACAGAAAGACAAAAAATATATATGGCATCCTTATACCCACCAGAAAAGTATGATGCCGGCCATACCGATAGTGCGGGGTGAAAAAACCGTATTAATTGATGAAAATGGCAAAGAATATATTGACGCAGTAAGTAGCTGGTGGGTAAATATACATGGGCACGGAAATAAATTTATCGCTAAAAGAATATATGAGCAGGCCAAAAAATTACAACAGGTAATATTTACTGCGTTTACACACGAGCCTGCTGTATTGCTTGCTGAAAAGTTATTGGATGTATTACCCGGAAATTTTTCAAAAATATTTTATACAGACGATGGTTCCACAGCTACTGAGGTAGCCATTAAACTTGCCTTACAGTATTGGAAGAATGCCGGCAATAGCAACAGGAAAAAAATCCTTGCATTTCATAATTCTTATCATGGCGATACTTTTGGAGCCATGAGTATAAGTGAAAGAGGTATATACACATCGGCATATAATGATAAATTATTTGACGTAATTTTTATTGATACTCCAACCAGCAAAAACATTCCTCAGCTAAAAACAGAAATAGAAACATATAAGGATGAAATTGCTTGTTTTATCTACGAGCCTCTATTGCAGGGCGCGGGCGGCATGTTGATTCATCAACCGGCTGATTTGAATCAATTATTGGCTTATTTAAAAAAAGAAAAAATTATTTGTATTGCAGATGAAGTGCTCACTGGATTTTATCGTACAGGCAAATTTTTCGCAGGCGATTACATGGAAGAAAAAGCTGATATTATTTGCCTGAGTAAGGCCTTAACCGGCGGCACTATGGCATTAGGTGTTACGGCTTGTACGCAAAACATCTATGATGCTTTTGTAAGTGATGACAAAACAAAAACCCTTTTTCACGGACATTCTTTTACTGCAAATCCACTGGCCTGTACTGCCGGCGTCGCCAGTTTCGAATTAATTCAAAAAAAGAAATGCTTAAAAGCTATTCAGAATATCATATCTCATCATAAAAATTTTTGCAAAAAACTTCAGCCGCTGCAACACAGAAACCTGGTAAAAAATGTACGACAGATAGGTACCATTCTTGCAATGGAGATTTGCACTTCAGATAGTGATGATTATTTAAATAATATAAGTAAAATCTTTACGCCATTTTGTATGGAACGGGGCGTATATCTGCGTTCTATGGGGAACACTATTTACATCATGCCTCCCTACAGTGTTACCACAAAAGAACTAAAAAAGATATATGAAGTGGTGGTTGACTTTATAGAAAAGCATGATGCATGAAAAGTACTTTAACGTTCCGAGACATTCTTCAAATCTGCTAATGCTGACTCATATTGCCCACCTGAAACCTTATCTAACAATATCCCCGAAATCCGATGCCATGGATACCATCCTAATTGGGTATTGACGTACCAGGTCAATTGTATTTCGTTGTTGGCTTTTTGGCTAAGAATAAATTCGTAATTTACGCTTGCAGATGACAACGATGATTGCACATCAACATTAATTACGTCAGGCTTTAATTGACTGATGATAAGATGAATACTTTTCCCGTCGTCTTTTTTTAAAGTGACGGAATTTGAATCTATTGTATCGTACATAACAGTGATCTTATCATCTTTAAATGCAGGGTACCAGTTTTTCCACTGATCAAAATGGGTTATTTGATTTTTCACCTTTTCAATTGGTGCATTTATCAAAACAGATTTTGTAATAGTCACATTGGATGGCAGTAATAAACTCACCAAAAAAACAATAAAGAAAAGTACTATCAGAAAAAAGGCAAGTCTTAAAGCGCTTTGCATAATCATATAATTATTCCCACTTGAAAACTCTGACGGCAATGGTGTACACAACAATACCCCATAATATCAAAATGCTTACCTCCCATCGTTCATCCCATAAATTGTTGCCGTTAAATGCGACATCCCGCAAGGCATTATTCAGGTGAGTAAGAGGCATGACCTGTGCCACCCACTGCAGCCATTTAGGAAAAACGTCAATGGGGAAAAAAGTACCGGCGATTAAAAACTGTGGTAAAGTAATAATGTTTGCGAAAGGAGGGATGGTATTATCACTTTTTGCAACGCCGCTCACGACAAATCCCATACCCATAAATACTACCAGCCCTATAAAACTCAAAACCAGTAGTTCAATAAAAGTCTCAAATCCATTAATCAATGTAAAGTCAAATAAATAATATCCTGCCAGGATGATTACCACTGCCGTTGTCATCTGAAAGGTCACCCGACTAAACATTTCACCCAGGATGATGTACGTGCGACTGATGGGCGTAGCAAAAAATCTTTTTAATACCAATGTATTTCTCAAACTAAAAAATGTAAAAGCAATACCAAATACTCCGGAAGCTAAAAGCGAAAAACCCAATTGGCCAGGTAGAATAAAATCAATTGTTTTATATCTGCGAATTACTGCAATATCTCTCAGGAAATTAAAATCAAAATTAGCATATACAGGCCGTCCCGGATACTGTTCATTACTGATCTTATTAATGATACTTTCCACCATAGCTTTAAACTGAGGCCATTTATCGTTGCTGGAAGTAGTACTTTTAAATGTAAATAAATAGGGAGGCTTTCCCGAAGCATTTTTTTGAATATTAATTATTCCCGCAAGTTTTCCACTTTGCAGATCTTTGGCAAGTGATGCACTGTCCGGATATTTTTCTATAATAATTCTACCACTTTTTTCCAGTGCTTTATATAATTCGTTCGTAGTATCGGCTCTGTTGTCCACTGCAATTTTATATGTTACCATCATGCCGCCATTGCCCATGAACCCAAATACCAATATAAAAATCAAAGGAAAAGCAAAACCAAATATTACTGAAGACGGGCTTCTCAAAATAGCGCGCAGGCTTGCTCTTGAGATAGCTAACATTGCCCTAATCTGGCTATATTTCATCAATAGATAATCTTTTTTGAGAGTGTAAAACTAACAGGGAAAAAATAAAAGTTGAAAATAATTTAAAATTAAAGACAAATGGCGTATGTTTGTGAGACAAATGACATGTAATGAAAAATAAAAAAGAATATAAAAAAAATAGCTTGAAACCATTCGTAGCAGAAGAACCTTTGGTAGAATACGAGCGGCAATATCCAGATCAATACGTAAAAGATTTTACTTTTGATGACTTCAAAAAAATAGCGGGCAAAGTAGATTTTACGCAAAAAGAATGGGCAGACGTTCTTCATATTTCAGAAAGAACCCTGCAAAGATATGGTAATGACAATGGCTCTTTCAATACCGGAGTAATTGACAGGATTATCCAGATCAATAAAGTGCTGCAACGCGGTAAGGAGGTCTTTGGAAGCTATGAAAAATTCAATCTGTGGCTTCGTGGAGATCCATATATGCTTGAGGGGAGATTGTCATTACATTCTCTGGCGAGTATTGAAGGTATCAATAACGTACTTACCCAGGTGGGACGAATAGAACATGGAATTTTTGCATGACAGTTTACCGAATAACTAACGAAACTTATAAAAATGACATCTCCGGGAGCGGTGCGGCATTGTATGGTTCACGGTGGAATTCAAAGGGGATTTACTTATTGTACACCTCCCAATTTATTTCTTTGAGTATCCTGGAGTCGCTGGTGCATCTCAGGAGAAAAGAAATTCCTTCTACCCAATTTCTTTTGCATATTGAGGTTCCGGATGAACAGGCAATAGCTGAATTATCTTATAAAAAAATTAAAAAGGACTGGCGTCAAGAGATTGATTACACCCAATGGCTGGGCGATCAATTTATAGAGAATAAGCAAAGCCTGATTTTTAAAGTGCCTTCTGCCATCGTTCAGCAGGAAAATAATTTCCTGCTGAATCCGATCCATCATGATTTTAAAAAAGTAAAAATCATCGCCGCTGAGTTATTAGAGCTTGATAAAAGATTAACCGTTTAATAAATGAATACAGTTTTTTTAATTACCGGTGGTAATATTGGCAATAGAAAAAAAAATCTGCAAATCGCAGCTACATTTATTGAAGAAGAAATAGGAAAAATTATCCGAAGCTCAAAAATTTATGAAACAGAGGCATGGGGGCTTTCCCCGCAGCCAGCATTTTACAACCAGGTTCATATAATAGAAAG
>JBDTJI010000025.1:0-21104 GCA_039935935.1 Ginsengibacter sp.
TCGAATGATCGGAATCTTTTATAAATTTTCGCTGCGCGTTGTTCAAATGTCCCGCGTAGATCTCAGACAAGTCTATTGTTGCTTCCGGATTTTTCCCTGATTTATAATCAATGATTTCTGCGCTGCCTTTTACATTGAACAAGGCATCATCGACGGTGAGTGTGCTGTGCCCAAAATTATTTTTTTTTGTAAGAAGCGTCCAACGTTGGCAATGCTGGCACATACTCCAAAGGTCAAAACCAGCCTGCTCCACTTCATTGTAATTTTGCGTACCGGGGTCTACTACCCATTTTACTCCGTCCAGCTCAAATACAAAACTTCCGGCGTCCATATTTCCATGGTTTAAAGAAGCGCTTCCGCCTTTACCACCGAAATAATAATTGCGCGGATCGTCTTTGCCTCCCCTGAAAAACACAACAGGGTTCGGCCCATCGCCTTTCCATACTAAAGGAAGTTCAGTATCAGTCTTAGGCACAAACTGGGACAACCATACCAGGCCAGGGCCAGCAAGACGAAACAGTTTACCCATTGACTCCGGCGACTGTAAAAATTTATTCGTTTCAAGGTATATTTCGTTGCCTGTTTCTTTGGCAAACCACGCCAGTGTCAGATCGCCATCGTTGCCGGGTTTATCGCCACAATCTGCAAAATTAAAATACCACCCGGACGGCGCTACACTTAACAATCTGAAATTAGCACTCTCAATAAATGCTGGGTACTGCGCGATGCCGAAATCAGTACCGAACGCACTTGTTAACATGGAGGAAGTAGTAACAGAAAAACTGGTGCCAAAGCTCCAAAAAGTAGCGCCATCAGGATATACGCCATCAGGGGCATATTCGTTAAGAGCCGGGGGCATTCCGTCTAATGACCGGCTGATGGTTTTAGCAGCCAGTTCAGGATTAATGTCTGCGATTGCAAGGGCTGCTGCAATCATGCCTCCATTGCAAACCTGGTTCCAGTTGTTGGTGCCTGTCACCCAGCCTGGCTCTTTATTTCCGGTAAAGCTCGCGTTGATTCCTTTTTCGATGAGCGCATTTTTTGCCAGCTTCACAGTAGTTTTTGGTAATTCATTCCCTGTCCAATCTACCGCAATAGCCACAGCCATACACAATTCGGCTACATCGAGAAAGTGTTCGGGATGCCAGTCGGAAAAATTACATACCGCGACTAATTCATCATTGATCTTATTCAATATTTTAGGATCCTCTTCTATCCTGTAAACTATTGACAACACAGTCATCCGGTACAGCATTTCACGTGAAGTACTGAGCAATCCACGGCCCAGCAACTTGCGTGTCAGTACTGATTGGTTGAATATTTCTGATGCATTAAATCTTAAGGCGTCATAAAAGTTTTTTACAACCGGGTCTGTTTTGATTTTAAGTCTAAGATAGTTCTCGATGGCAGGCGTAAGAATCAGGGGGGATCGGATTTTTTTAATTTGTTTTTAATGTATTGGACAGTAATTGGATTATCCAATTTAACTATGTCGGCATTACTTGTAGGTGCCTGCCCCCTGTATCTTAGAAAAAAATATCAGATTAACGAACGCAAGTAAAAAAATGTGATTCCTCATATCTTAAAATTTAGCAGGTTTATATTTACTTATTATTAAAGAAAGTACACTGAAAAAACAATTGACTTTTCCAGCCACTTTATACTATCAAAATAGATCAAGCAGTTTGATGTAATAATTTCAGAAGGTTAGATTCGACAATTGTACTGATGTTATTAAAAAAAAATTCCTGTGCGGCTGAATTATTTTTTCGCAATCGTTACCGTTAAAGCCTGGAGAAATTCATAACTCACCTATCATATCTCATTTTTTTAAACACTATAAGATTTTTCTCCACTTAGAAGCCTGGCGTAAACCTTAAAGGATGACCAACCTCATTGTTCTTTGCATGCCAACGAATATCGGAATATCCGCTGCTTATTGCCGCGGTCTGACCTGTGTTGCCGATTGCTCTTTGCTCTTTGCTCACCGCTCATGACCTCTATGATACTTTATCAACCCTTCCATCGGGCTTTTTAAAATGGTGCCTAGTTGAAGCCCATAGCCATTACATAGTTGTTCAACTACATCTTTAAACCCAAAGGCAATGCCTCCAGTAAAATGTACCGGTAAAGACTGGCTTTCGCGGTAAGTGATCACATGCGTAAAAAAGAAATCATTGAGGCCATCTTCGATTATATTTTCTATCATATAATGCCCCCTGTTCTCCGCTAAAAATATTGCGAAAGTGGCCAGATATCGGTTGGGTAGAGGTTTTTGATAAACTGCCTGAAGTATTTCAGCATCGTTTGTTACAAACCTGGCTATAAATTTTGCACGAAGCTCTTCATCAAAAATACCATACAAAAAATGTTGGATTATTTTTTTACCCAGGTAAGCACCGCTGCCTTCATCGCCCAGGATAAAGCCCAGGCCGGGACTGTTCTTTGCGATTCGTTTGCCATTATAGTAACACGAATTGGAACCGGTGCCCAGGATACAGGCTATACCTTTTTCATTTCCACACAGCGCCCTCGCTGCACCAGAAAGATCATTATCAATCTTTATTATTGAATTGGAAAATATCTTCCGGAATACTTTATTAAACATTTTTATATTCACCGGGGTTTTACAACCTGTTCCATAAAACCAAATTTCATCTACCGGTTGGTTTTTTAAAAAAGGCAACACGTCTGTTTTAATAATAACTTCTGCCTCTTCCGCATTCACAAAATAGGGGCTCATTCCCTGCGAAGTAAACAGAGTTGATTTATTGCTTTTTAACAGGCACCAGTCTGTTTTGGTGGAACCGCCATCTGCGATCAATTTCGTTAAAGACATTATATTATCATGTTTATTGAGGAAATTTGCACTTCTTAAAAAATAAAATTAGAACAAAGAAAAATATGCGCAATAGAAAATTACAGGTTTGGCTTCCTTTATTATTGAGTCTTTGCATGGTGGCAGGAATGTTTGTCGGGTACAGGATCAAAGGAAACATGCCTGATAATGGAATTTTTTTTGTAGAAAAAGAAAGGCCGGTGCAGGAAGTACTTGATTTGATAAAACGGAAATATGTAGATAATGAAAACACAGATTCTTTAGGCACAGAGGCCATACAAACCATTCTTTCGCATCTTGATCCCCACTCTGTTTATTTACCCGCCGTGCAATTAAAAAGAGTAAATGAAGACCTGGAAGGCCAGTTTTTTGGTATAGGTATTGAATTCAACATTATTAATGATACGATCAATGTAGTGAATGTTTTACAGAAAGGCCCTTCAGAAAAAGCAGGATTGCAAATAGGAGACCAGTTAATAAAGGTGGAAGATAGCCTGGTGGCTGGTAAACAAATTACCTCTTCTGCATTGAGAAAATTGCTAATGGGAGATGCGGGTCAAAAAGTATCTATCTCGATTTTTAGAAATGATTCCATCAAACAATTTACCATCGCGCGCGGCCCCATACCGTTGTACAGTCTTGATGCTGCTTATATGGCCACAGATACAATAGGCTATATCCGCCTCAATAAATTTTCTGAAACTACGTACCGTGAGTTTATGCTATCATTGGAAAAATTACGGAAACAGGGAATGAAGAGTCTTATCCTTGATCTGAGAGACAATGGTGGAGGCATTCTCACACAGGCTACGAATATCGCTGACGAGTTTTTAAGCGGAGATAAACTAATTACCTATACGGAAGGAGCTCATTCGCCTAAAAAAGAATATCGTTGTTCAAAAGAAGGTGAGTTTGAAACAGGAAAACTAATTGTTCTGGCCAACGAGGGTACTGCTTCGGCAAGTGAAGTGCTGATAGGCGCTTTGCAGGATTGGGACAGGGCTATCATAGCAGGAAGACGCACTTTTGGGAAAGGGCTGGTGCAGGAACAATATCAACTTAGTGATGGCGCGGGTCTAAGACTGACCGTAGCGAGATACTTTACTCCGCTCGGCCGCAGCATACAAAAATCTTATCAAAAAGGAGTTGCAGACTATGATCATGACCTCATCAACCGATTACGTAATGGTGAGATGACGTCCTTCGATTCTATCAAACATACGGGTCAAAAAGAGTATACCAGCGGTTTAGGAAAGATACTTTACGACGGAGGCGGCATCACTCCTGATGTGTTTGTGCCCTTCGATACATCTTCGTTATCAAAAAATGTGATGAATGCGTTAATGAAAGGCACGCTTAACAGGTTTGTGTATCTTAATTTTTTAAAGCACCGCAATACTTTTAAGACTTATACATCACCAAAAATATTTGACGACAAATACGAAGTGGATAATTCTACCCTCAACGATCTTAAATTATACGCTCAAGGCGATTCAATATATTTCAATCTTAATAATAAAGAAGAAAAATCGCTTCTTCAAAAACAGGTAAAAGTATTAACAGCGAGAGAGATATGGAACACAGAAGGATTTTATGAAGTGAATAATAAACATGATAAAATGGTAGAAAGGGCGGTGGAATTGATGAAACCCGGAGTTCAAGTTAACTCTGACAGCACAATGAATAAAGGAGCTTATTTGAGAGGTGTTGACACAACTTTTAGCAAAAAAGAAGTTGAGAAAAGAAATCCAAAAAAGAATTAAAGATCTTCGCTGGTACCAACCCTTTCAAGCAGTTGCGTTGTTATTGCCGGTAATTTTTGTTCATCCACAAATGTACCCTGTTTCCATCAGGGTCCTTTATTCTGCCTACAAAACTTCCTCCACCTAAAGCAAGAATTTCATCTTCTAATACCAGGCTGTTTTCGCTAATCAACTTCTCAATGTCGTCCACTATAAATGAAGGAACTACAAGATTTCCATCAAACACTTCGCTTGCCTTTAAAATTGCAAAGTGGATATTGTTGTAATCACATTCCCAATGTTCATAAAGTCCTCCGTGAGTTCTTAATTCAAGAGGTAGCCCCAAGGTTTCTTTATAAAATTGGGCAAGTCCATCTGGATTTGGTGATTCAAAAATTAAGCCTCCTAATCCTAAAGTTTTGATTTCATTTCCCATAACTATATCATTATTGTTTATTATTAAACAAATGTACAACATAGACGATGTAAAAAGCAATAATTTTGAAGCAATTTTTTTAACTTTGCAGCAAAAAATGATTTTTCTATGAATAAAACGGTTGAGTTAGTAAATCTCTGGGCAGAATATGAAAATAAGCATGATCATGCTGAAATAACAGATTTTTGTCGTTATATATTGATACAAGAAAGAGAAAAAGCTAAAGTAGAAGTGTTTTCAGGGACTGCACTACCGCCAGATAATTTCAGTAAACTGGCTAAAATAATTGGTCGGGTTTCAAGGTTGCACAACGCTTATGCAATAATTGCTTTAAAGGAATGTGGGCTTTCAAGTATCGATGAGTTTATCTATTTAAACGACATTCATTTCTCTGGAAAGTCTCAAAAAACTAAGGTGATTTATTCCAACTTTAATGAGTTGTCTTCCGGATTGTTGATTTTAGAACGTTTGAAAAAGAAAAAGTTGATTGCAGAAGAAGACAACACCGATGACAAAAGATCAAAAAACGTAATTATAAACACCATAGGGGAACAGGTCCTTTTTGCCTGTTATGAAAAATTGGAAATTGTCAACCGATTTTTCTTTGATAAAATGACGGAAGATGATGTAGTAATGTCTATTCGACTCCTGTCAGCTACAGAAGTCGAATTCTCCAATCGCTGGATAGCTGACAAGTCAAAATCTCTTGAGGAATTGTTTTAGTGTGAATAGTTCTGTTTGAGGTTGCCGCAACACAATAATAACCATTACCCTTTAGCAATATCATAAAACCGAAGAAGAAGCCTGCCCTATTTTTTTTACATTTGCCAAAACGAAAAACTATGTGGAAAAACAGCATCCTGGAAACCATTGGGAATACACCTCTTATCAGGTTGAATAAGATCACCAAAGATTTGCCTTGTACTGTTTTGGCAAAAGTGGAATATTTTAATCCAGGTAATTCTATCAAAGACCGGATGGCTTTGAAAATGGTAGAAGTGGCAGAACAGGAAGGGAAACTAAAACCAGGCGGAACTATTATAGAAGGAACTTCCGGTAATACCGGTATGGGCCTTGCGCTTGCTGCCATTGTGAAAGGCTACAAATGTATTTTCACCACTACGGATAAACAATCTAAAGAAAAAGCAGATGTGCTGAAAGCTGTTGGCGCTGAAGTGATCGTGTGCCCTACCAATGTAGATCCCGACGATCCGCGTTCTTATTATTCTGTATCAAAAAGGCTTGCTGAAGAAGTACCCAATTCGTGGTATGTAAATCAATATGATAACCTGGCCAACCGGGAAGCGCACTATGAGCAGACCGGCCCTGAAATATGGGAACAAACTGAAGGAAAAATTACTCACCTCGTAGTGGCCACCGGCACTGGAGGAACGATTGTGGGTACAGGGAAATATTTAAAAGAAAAGAATCCTGACATCAAGGTGTGGGCAATTGACAGCTATGGGTCATTGCTGAAAAAATATTTCGATACCGGGGAGGTTGATGAAGAAGAAGTATATCCTTACATCAGTGAAGGATTTGGTGAAGATTTTGTCCCCGCCAACTATGATATGGAATATATTGACGCCTTTACAAAAGTAACGGATAGAGACGGCGCGGTAATGGCAAGGCGTATTGCAAAAGAAGAAGGATTGTTTTGCGGGTACAGCGCCGGCAGCTGTCTTCAGGGCATGATGCAATTGAAGAGCAGCTTAAAGAAAGACGATGTGGTAGTGTGCATTTTTCATGATCATGGCAGCAGGTATGTTGCTAAAATCTATAACGACCAATGGATGATGGAAAGAGGATTCCTGGAAGTAAAAACCTTTAAAGATCTTGTCAATAGCCGCACTTCTCAGAAGTTGGTTACCGTATCAATTGATCAGACGGTTGCTGAAGCCATAGAACTAATGAAAAAATATGATATCGAAAATATTCCTGTTACCAAGGATGGAGATATCGTTGGATCATTGAGTGAGGGCGGTTTGTTTAATAAGATACTTTCTGACCCGGAGATAAAAGAAAATACCATAGAATCGGTTATGGAAAAAGAATATCCCATGGTTGCCTTTGATATCCCTGTAGGAAAACTGAGTAATCTTATTTCAAAACACAATGGCGCTGTATTAAGCAAAGATGAAACGGGCAATTACCACATCGTAACCAAATATGATATTATACAGAGTTTGGCAAAATAAGTCATTCATTACTAAAAGAGTTTAAGGACGTTTCCCTGTCTGATATCAGTTAGATATCCCAGTTGAAGCACATCAGCTACGAAAGTAGAAACAGGTCGCGACCTGTCCGTGTTCAGTGTTCAGTAAATTAAAAAGTTGTGGCTCGTGACACACCGAACCAAGGAAGGGATAGGCCTCGACCTGTCTCCGTTGGCGGTATTGCAACTGCCAACGATCAAAATAAAAACCATCATTGTGTCAAATAGGCCAAACTATATTAATAAGGCAATGAAATCGATTCAGGATCTATAAACTCATTAGTAAAATCATTTTCCAGGAAACTGATAGGTGAATCAGGCGGGCTGATAATATCTTTTTTTGTCAAGCCCCAAGGCTCCCAATAGCCAGCCAGCACCTGTGCAAACATATTATCGTCCCAAAATCCGAACCATTTATCTTCGGGTTTTTCAGGAAGAATTCCTTCGAAAATTAATTTTTCTCCAATGGTTTCTATATTGTATTTCCCCCGGTATTTCAAAAGATAATTGGCATATAAAAAACTTCCACACAACTCTTCAAACTGGATAGGATGTAATACTTTCTCACCGATCTTGCTGATGATTTGTTGATGCCTTTTCCCTACTATGCCATTATCCTGGAGACAGGCTACTATCCCGAAGCCATTCATCCCGAGGGAAAAATTCAGGTTCATCGGTTCATCTTTATAATTAAATATATCCTGCGAATATTTCAGCTTTACGATGCTGATGCTCCATGGTTTCACTCTTTTGAATTGTATGGGCATTATCAGGGATTGCAACATTAAATGAAACATCCCAAACCTTTCTTTCAGCAAAGGCGACAACTTAAATTCTTTTTCTTTTGGCCCCTTCGACGCACGGCGGATTTCGATGCAGAGATCGTTGTATAAGACACCATATACTATTTTGCCCATCCATTGAAAGAGACGTTCGTAAGGGATTTTTTTTACTTCATCATATCCTTTTGTGAACGCAGACTGAATTTCTTCTTCCAGTGAATCTAAAGCTTCTCTGACGAGTGGAGAACAAGGTAATTTCATATCCTGGTATTGAATATCGGTAACCTGGTCCAGCATTTTGAATTTCTTATCTCTTAGAGAAAAGCGATCAAGAATCCATTCCGGAAATACGGCAATATATTGATCTTCAGTTTCCAGTTCTGCCCCGGAGAGAAAACATGTTTTAGCATCAAAATGTAAATTATCTATGGGATTAAAGAGTGATTCAGGCATGAGCAAAATTAAGGATTAAAGAAGATGAAATGGTGAGTGGAGAGTTGTCAGTGTTGAGTGTCAACGAAGAGCAATGAGTAATGGAACAAGACGAACAAGAAGGTCAGACAGCAGATAACAAGCAATGGGCAAAGCGGTACCACAGGTCAGACCGCGGGCGAAGATAATAGGCAATACGCTATATCTGCACAGACTGGCCACAACCGAGTGCATTTCAATCCGATGGCTATCGGATCATCCTGCTATTGGGCGCAGCAAAGCAGCATTCATCACATTTTTAATTTGTTAAAAACCGATCTTTTGGAGATGGTGTATATACTAATGTCGCAGTCATGTGTCGTAGGCACTACCTGTTTGTAGAAGAATATTGTTCCATTTTTATTTTTGCCCCGCCTTAGGCGGCGCTATCCTTTGAGGCTTTGAACCTACGGCATGCGAATATTTTTCAAATCCGATAACACGCGGTGGCTATCGGGACGAAGTCAATTGCTACAAATAGGTAGTCCGCCTGAGGCGGGTAAAATAAGATGCGGCCTCAGATGGCTATCGGATCTGAAATGCAGCGTTACAAACTATTCCCAAAAAATAAATATGCTAACAAGATGGCGGTAATTATTCCAACAAGATCAGCAAGCAACATAGCGCCTATGGAATATCGTGTGTTCTTAACCGACACAGCGCCAAAATAAACGGCTACCACATAGAAAGTAGTATCAGAAGTTCCCTGCAAAACAGAAGACAACCTTCCTGCAAATGAATCGGATCCAAAAGTAGTCATGGTGTCAATCATCATACCACGCGCAGCGCTGCCGCTCAATGGCTTGATTAATGCAGTAGGTAATCCATCTACAAAGCGGGTGTCCGTCCCTAATAAAGCAAACAAACTTCGCATTCCATCCACAATCACTTCAAAAGTACCACTGGTGCGCAGCAGGCTAATGGCAACCAGCATCCCTACCAGGTAGGGAATGATCTTCACGGCTATTTCAAAACCTCCTTTAGCACCTTCGATAAACGCACCAAAAATATCAATCTTCTTATACAAGGCACCGAGCACGATTAAAAAGAAAAGAAACAGGATAAGCCCATTACTCAGCACTCCTGAAAAAGTTTGAACGCCTGTAAAGCTCAACGACTTTAAATAAATAACCATCAAAGAAATAACCGCTGAAATTCCCAATACCCATAACAATATTACAGGTTGAAAAATATTTATTTTTTGTTTGAATGATACAATGAGCATTGCTGCTATGGTGGCTGCAAAAGTGGCAATCATGCAGGGTATAAAAATATCCGTTGGGTTGGAAGCGTGTAAAGATGCTCTGATGGCGATGATGCTTACGGGAATTAAAGTAAGCCCAGACGCGTGCAAACACAAAAACATGATCTGAGAATTGGACGCTCTATCCTTTTGCGGATTTATTTCCTGAAGGCTTTCCATGGCTTTGATCCCAAAAGGTGTTGCAGCGTTGTCAAGCCCTAATAAATTGGCAGAAAAATTCATAACCATATGTCCCATTGCAGGATGATTCTTCGGTAGCTCAGGAAATAATTTAGAAAAGAAAGGCCCGATGACCTTTGATAAAAGCCTTATTCCTCCTGCCTGCTCTGCAATACTCATAAAACCCATGAACAGTGCCATGATCCCGATAAGATTGATGGAGATATCTACGGCAGTTTTTGAAGTGGAAATAATTCCATCAGCATGTTGCTCTTTATAGGTAATGTAAGCGCCGTCTGCAACCCTGCTGTATTTGGTGGTGCCGTCTGTAAATGCATTTCCATTCTGTAGCGTACGCAATATAAGTGGAGATAAAGCGGTAGTGTCTAAAGGCCTCGTTTGGGAAGTATCACCCGATCTGCCAATCACCATCCGGCTGTAAATATCTGTATTGCCTTTTATAAATATACATTGAAAGGTTGCTGCAAGGACCGCTACAATAATGAAAGCCGCCCATATCCTGCTTAATGCCATAATGAAGATTGAAAAAAACTAAGATAAGTGATAATGAGATAACATAAAAAAATCGCCATTCGAAATTATAAAAATGCCAGATTTATCAAAGTGTTTTACAGCGTGCGATACATTATAAGTGATATTTTACTAAGGGTTCATTTGAAATTCATCAGCAACTTGCATAACAAAGCAGCATCCAGATCGCCCTGCCGGTAGGAAAGTATCAGGACCAAGTGGAAGAAAACCAAGAAGTTTTTTAAAATACATTTAATTTATTGAGGCTCCGGGTACCTTCTTGGTTTTTTTTCACTTGGCGTATCCTGCCTTGTTGCGCCCCAGAGAAGGATGAATTTGAAATGCAACCGACAGGTGTGATAGTTTCTATCGCAAAACAACTATTTTTACAAAAAACAACCATAATATAATGTTACGACTCAACAAAAAAATAATAACTGCGTTTTCAGCTTTTACTTTAATTTTCACTATTTGTTTTATGAATGCAAATGCACAAAACCGGAAAAAAACCCAGGCCGACTTTTACCAGATCAAAGTGTACCATTGTACAACCCAGGCTCAGATCAATAATACAGAACAATACTTAAAGACTGCATTTCTGCCTGCTTTGCATAAAAACAAAATAAGTAAAGTAGGAGTTTTCAAGGCTATTGACAACGATACGGCTATGGATAAACGTATTTATGTTTTTATCCCATCTCCTTCATTAGAAAAACTTACTTCATTAGACGAACAATTTTTCAAAGACCGGCAAGTGAGATCTGATGGCGCTGCTTATTATAATCTCGCTTATAACGAAGCACCCTATGACCGCATCGAAACTATTTTACTAAAATCCTTTACCGGCATGCCTCATTTTGTAACACCACCGCTGACGGCACCGCGTACAGAAAGAGTTTATGAATTACGCAGCTATGAAAGCCCGACTGAAAATCTTCATTATCAAAAGATTAAGATGTTCAATGAAGGAAGCGAGATTAGTATTTTCTCAAGGTTGAATTTTAATGCTGTATTTTATGCAGATGTAATCGCAGGATGCCACATGCCTAACCTTATGTACATGACCTCTTTTAATAGTAAGGCCGACAGAGATGAGCACTGGAAACAATTTAGCGCTGATGCTGAATGGAAAAAACTCGCAGTCGTTCCAGAGTACCTGAATAGCGTATCAAAGCATGATATCAACCTTTTAAGGCCTACCGAATATTCTGATTTTTAAAATTGATACATTTTGGTAGCAAAGGAATTTTAATAATTAGCTACTTTAATAGCAATACAATTTGGGACACAAAGCACAGAGCCAGCAACTATTCAGACGTTGTTAGACTTTAAGAGAGCAAGGTATTTTGAGCACTTATCATTTATACCGTATAGCAAACACAAGGTATTGAAGAACGTGCTACCCTTTGCATGTACCGATACAAGAATAATCCTTATCATGGTGACTATATCTTGACTATCGTTTGGAACCGGTAAAAATATCAGGAGGACTTACATCAGCAGAAATTGGCGAATAAGATCTTTGGGGAAAGCCAATGAAAACATACCTGTTCTTAGCTTTATACGACATTTCAGCTACACAGATAGTTAGTTTTAGCAAATTTCAATGAGATTTTTATATTATCAAAAGAGGGTTAAGTTCTACAGCAACCACGACTTAATAATTTCTATTGCCTTATTTTTTTGATAAACAAAATGATTGCTTTCGAGAAGTAAGTATAAGAAGGAGAGAATCCCATGTACCCTTCAATTATTTGATCAATTTTACATTAACGGCGTTAGAGCCCTTTGGCCCTTTCTCAACTTCAAAGGAAACTTTATTATTTTCCTGAACAGGTTCTGACAACGAATTAATGTGAACAAAAACGCTTTGCCGGGTTTCCTGATCTCTAATAAAGCCGTAGCCTTTATCGTTGTTAAAGAAAGTAATTATACCCGTATGAATAAGATCCTCAGGACTATCTTCATGTTTAGGCACTCCTAATTCAATGTCTTCTATATTAACCACGATCTTCTTCTTTGGATCAGGTGGAGTCGAAGATAAATTACCATTCTCATCCAGGTAAGCATACATGCTTTCAGGATCCTGGCCTTGTTTACTATTTTCTTTGCGCTCCAGTCTCTTTTCCTGCTTTTCTTTTTTGATTTGTCTTTTCTTCTTTTCTCTTTCTTTTTTACTCCAGGTTTCTGCCATAAATATTTTAAGGTTTTTTTTAAATTGTTTAAGATTAGGTAGGATGGGATTATAAGTTTCTGAGGAAATGGAAATAATCTTCGACAGAATTTGATAAAGGTAACGGAATATTTTTCGTTGGGCTAATTAATGCTGGTAATATATTAAAAAAGAATTATAAAATTCAAAAACGGAAACAGAGTGTTAAATTTTATTTTTGATTCTGAAAATCGGGATTATTATACATGGATTTATTAAATAGATAATATTTACCATCTTTATTATTACGCCAATATCTGTGGCCCTGCACATCATAGTACAGCCTTCCATCTACACTTTTGTGGGCAACATTGTCATTCACGGTAATCACTTTGGGAAATGAAACTTTAGGTTTTGATACTTCTTTCGGGGCTACCACAGCATCTTCTGTTTTTTTTAAGTCGGGCGACGGTTTTTCAGTAGCAGCGGTTGATCTTGAGGGATGATGCTTTTTACTGCAACTATTTAATAATACGAAAGAAAAACAAATAAAAATGAACCGTAATAATCTTTGCATGTAATCTTTTTTTAATTGATTGCGGTTACCTAACCAATAATTGTGCCGTTGAATCGTAGAAAGATTTGATTAAAATAATTTTTACCAGGTACCAGATTGAATTTTTCAAATTCGTTAGCTATCGGATCATTATCTTCATCAATTGTTTCTAACTCGTCAAATTGAAAATAACATCAATGCAAAAAATAAACGTATCAAAATGAATATACCCAAAACACACCAGGCAGTAATGCCCTATCTTATCGTCGACGATGCATCGAGATTGATTGATTTTGCAAAAAAAGTATTTGGCGCAACATTAAATTTTCAGGAATTGCGTGACGACACAAAAAAGATAAGGCACGCCGAAATACAAATTGATGAATGCACTATCATGTTGGCCGATGCTACAGAAGAATTTAAACAACAAACTGCCAACCTTTTTATTTATGTTGATGATGCAGACACGGCTTATGCAACTGCTTTAGATAATGGAGCCACAAATCTTATAGAGCTGTCCGACCAGGAATATGGCCGTACTTGTGGCATAACCGATCCTGTGGGAAATGTTTGGTGGATCACTTCCGTGAAATAACAAACGCATTCTAAAAATAATTATACTCTGCGTCCGATAAATCCGATGGCTATCGGATCGTGACAGAAAGCATTTGAGCCTTTTGCTCAAATTAAAATCATTACACAGTTGTCCCGCTATTCGGGATTTCTATCAGGCGGCCAATATAACAGAAAAGTTATGCACGCTTTTCATCGCTTGTCTTTTTGATTCTTTTTGCTATAATAAAGCCTCCCAGCGCAAGAATAACGAAGCTTAAGATTATTAAAAGCTTTGAGGAAGATTTTTTTTGTAACAACACCGGTGAAGTATCTCCCATAATAACCAGTCCTGCCCAATACTGCGGAGCAAGCATTCTTCCTCCAGCATTTTTGAGATAAGAAAGTTTTGCCTGCCGAAGCGCTTCGTCTTTGGGTAAACCATTAAGAAGATTCTGATAAAAATGATCTATCAATATAGCACTTGCCTGTTCATCTATCTTCCATAAACCCGTGAGGATACTTTCACTGCCCGCATAATTAAATGCATTTGCCAATGATATCATCCCTTCCCCATCCTGGAAGCCTGGCTTGCCCGATTCGCAGGCGGTAAGTACGGTAAGATTAGCATTCAAATTGCAATTATAAATTTCATCTACATATAATGAATTATCCTCGTCCTTCAAGACCGTATTTTTCGCAAAAATGAGCCGGGAAAATTCAGGATGATCATTATCAGATTCCGCATGGGTTCCTATGTGAATAATCTGATGATTGCCGGCTTTCTTTATAAAAGAACTTTTAGTGGATTCTTCATTTATAAAAGACTGGCCACCGAATAAGTCACGAACCTTTTCTACGAGGTTAACAGCAAAAGGTTGCGGCAATAAAGAGAGATAACTCTTGTCACTTTCCATAGTGTCTTTTATAACTGCACGGTAGTTATCTTTCAACTTGTCGAAGAAGCCAGGTGCGAAAGCCACGAAACCCTTATCATGAAAACGATTGGCATTTTGCTTTTGTAAAACAAATAAACTATAATGATAAGAAATGGTGTGATCAGCCATAAGGCTTTTAGTGGCTAGCTCCCTGAAAGTTTGGATCTTTACCGGTGTTAATATCTCAAAATTAAAATTAAATAAAATCCCATCAGGGATAATCACCACCTTTTCATATCGAATACTTTTTTCGAGCGGCATCCAAAGCTGCTGACAAAGTGAATAAAGGAGATCAGATACTTTGCTAATGTCCATTCCATATTTTTGAAATTCGGAGATTCGTTTTTCGACTGAATCAGCCACTAAAGGAATGATCGCTTTCTGAATGGGGTCTGCTACTAACGCGTATAATTTTTTACCAATAAAAAAATAACGGATAAGTGTGGTTTTTGCAGGAATAGCCGCCTGAATTTCTGCAACCGATTTAAAGATCGAGGCATACCTGAGGTTATAATATTCGGGTTGGTTTCTCTTGAGTGATTCCCGGAATTCATCCCGTTTTTCAATAGCAGCCAGATAGTGATCTATCTTTTCATCATGCGAAAGACTGCCTTTGAGTGCATTGGCAACATCGTTCTTTAACTGCTGCTCCCGTAATATAATATTCTTAGGAATATTCGCGAATTGCAAGGAATCATTCTTTTCCAGTCGTGAACGGATTCGGTTATACAAGCCAGATTCATGCAGGCTTACCATCCGGTCAATATAGGCAGGATCATTAGTTTTGCTGTAAAGATCAAAATTTAATTTCTGTATGAACTGCAGTAGTTCCGCATGGTCTGAAACTAAAATGCCGATATCGTTAGGATCATTTAAAATTGTTTTTTGCCGCTCCAGTATTTGTAATGCTGCATTCATTTCATTGAGTAAATCTTTGAGATTTTCTGCATTTTTACTTCCAGGCAATTCATAAGTTGCTTTACCTTTTTGCAAAATAGCTTTTGGCTTTTTTAGCTCCATCCTTATCGAATCGAGGATGGTATGGCTGGCACTTATATTTCTGTTTACAACGTCCAATCCCCTCTTACTGTAATCAAGCGCTTCGCGATATTTGCCTGATAAAAAGTAAACTTCTGAAAGATTCAATAATTGATAAAACGCAATAAGCGTATTTGGTCCCTGTGCCTTTACCACATAATTATATCCTTTATTTGCCTTGGCGACGGCTATTTTAGATTGATTATGCTCTGCATAAAACAAAGCGGCGTTTCTTAAAAAATCAAGATAGATATTATCATAGTCACCCTGCAACGACTCTTCATACAGGCTGTCCGCCTTTTCATAGAAATATGTTGCCTGCTTTACATCCTTCTTTGTATCATATAGCAGGGCAAGCGTATTACAGGCATCAGCCTGCCAGAAAAGATAATTAACGCCTGAACCAGCAATTTTACCTAGTCCTTTATTGAGGAATACCAATGCTTTGTCGTGATCTCTCAACGCAAAATAGATTTGTCCCAATAATATTTGAGAAATAAAAATTGCGGGATTATTCTCTGTTAATTTCTTTTGTTTTTGTTCGTAAGAATATTCGAGCAAGTCCTTTGCTTTTCTCAGATCACCAAGCTCCTTATAAATGCCGGCCAGGTTATCAGTTGCTTCATACTGAAGAGTGACGGCATTCACCTTTTTGGGATCAGGTGCCTTATTCGCTATAAAGTTGTTAAGATTATTGATAGTAGTTTTTAAGGCCTCAATCGCATCCGTAGTGTTGCCTTGCAATTGGTATAGGCCTGATAAATTGTTCAGAAGAATTGCCGGCCTGTAAAATTTATTTACCGGACTTTGCTCAGTTTTTTTAAGTGTTGCCAACGCATTTTGATAATAATATAAAGCGCTGTCTATTTTGGAGGCATACCACATAGTGGCTCCCATTGCATTATAAGATATGTACAAAGTAACGTAATCGGGTTTTTTATCCCCCAACACATGTTGGATAGCCATCCGTGCATAGTGCTGTGCCAGTTTCAAATCAGCCATTCGTTGAGCATAAGTAGAAAGGTTATTTTCAACGAGAGCCAGGTCGTTACCGGTCTTCCCCGGCATTAGTAACGTGTATTTGAGTGCCTGCTGATTAGCGTGAGATCCTTTGTCGTTTAGTCCTAAAGTACCATAGTATTCACCGGTTTCAATGTACATCTGCCGTAGCGTTGCCGGATTAGAAGACAATTTTCTTATTTTCCCGGTAAAGAGTTCCATTTTTCTTATTGACTCCTCTACACCTGATAGTCCCTGGTTTATTTTACCCACATAATAAATGTAAATTACCAGCGAGTCAGCTTTTCCCAGAGCAAAATAGGAATCAATAATGGGTTTAAGAATTCCCTCCGCCTTTTTATATTCTTTTTCGGTAATGGCTTTATCTATCTCTTCAACACCTTTGCTCTGGCCATTTACCAATAGTACATTCCCGGTTATTAGAAAAAGTAAAATGAAATATCTGAAAAATGATACACTCATATAGTCTGGTTAAAAATGAATCAATAATCAAATTGATCTCTAATCTTCTTTTAATTCTAATAACAAGGCCTCTTTGTTTTGATGATCAGAGTTATCAATAAAAGGAATGGCTTCTTTCTTTTTATTACTCTTAAGCAACGCAAGCCCTGTGTACCAGTTAGCATCTTTATAAAAAACAGAAGCCGCATTTGAAACAACATTTTTAAAATAACTAATAGCTTCATCGGTCTTACCCTGTGCGAGATTAGCAGAACCCAAAAAATAATTCAATGTATCACTACCGGGGTTTGTTTTTAATAACTTTCTCCAGGATTCAATTGCAGAAGCATATTCGCCGGTTTTATAGTCTATCATGGCGCGGTCAAATAAATAATTATCTGATGAACTCATTGCTGTAATTAAGCCGGGGTCATGTTTATAGTATTCGGCAAATAGATTGTCGCTTTTATTGGACTGATTAAAAAATAACAAAGCCCCTGCGCCTATGACTACAATAATTGACGCTGCCACCAGCCATCGTTTCATAGAAATTACTTTATTACGGAAATTGCTTTCATTTTTTTTTGATGAAAAAAAATCTTTATGAAATTCTTCTATTTTATCCTTTAAAGTGGATTCCTGAACACCGATAAGCAAAAGCCGTACGGACCTCACTTTGTTTCGAAGACTTATATCATTTTGCAGCTTTGAAGTAAAAGCTACATATTCCTCATCCGACATCTGCGTAAAAATATATCGCTCGATGATCTCTAATTCTTCTTCAGGTATGTCGGTATTTGTGTTCAAGGATTATTTATTTTTTTAATAACACCCGGAGGCGTTGCAGGCATCGGTATTTATTATTTTTTGCGGTAGCCTCTGTCCATTCAAATCTTTGCGCAATGATCTTCATGGATTCCTTTTTATAATAAAATCTTGTCAATACTTCCCTGCAATTTTCTCCGAGCCTGTTGAATTTATCTTTTACTTCCGTTATGTATCGTTCATCTTCTTCAGGTAATATATCTTCCGCTAAGTGGTCAGCATGATCATTTATAGTTGTTACATTTTTGTAATGCCCTGACCGTAGATGATCCATCCATTTATTTTTAGCGATCCTGTAAAGATATCCTGAAAGCGCATTCTCATTTTCAGGATAAAATTTAGCTAATTGTATGTTTCTCCATACGGCTATAAAGGCCTCCTGGTAAATATCCTTCGCATCATCTGTGGTACCATTATTATTCAAAATATACATTTCTACTTTATAGAAATTGTCTTTATATAAATTTTTAAGGGCACCTTCATCATTGGCCTTAATAGCATTAAAACACGTGAGATCACCGGTATTTTCTTTAAAATTCTTTTGCTGCATTTTTTATCTGAATCCCGCAAAAGATAGAAAATATTATTAATAAATCAAACAACGAATATCAATGTTGTCAAATAACTTTACTTATTATTTAGCAAAGCCCTCTCATGTTTAGTAATACATCGCTTATCATCATAAAAGGTCATCATTAAAACTATTATAAAAACTAACTACTGGTCCACCCGTTTCATTTCCTTCCATCGTTGATCCTGCAATACAGCAGAAGGATCAAAATTAGGATTGTCGCTCATTATATAGCTACTGCCATCACTTCGGCTCCAGGCATGACTGTATCCGCTACTTAATTCTACTTTCCCTGTTTCATCATGGTAATTCTCTACTTCACGTATTGCTTTTACAAAATTTGTGTTAATACGGTCTTGAGAGGCCTGGATTTTTTCCCAGCTTCTCATTCGGGTATCCATATCCGCGAGGTTTTGGTTTCCCCTTGCTATGGCAGCTTTCCCTATTTCATTGGTTTGTTGGTCAATCATCCTGATCTTTTGCCGGTGAATTATGTTACTATTTTCCCGGGCTTGCCTGGCAGCATTATTAATAGCATTTACCCTGGCCATATTGGTTCTTACACTATTTAGCATGGTGCTCATCATCCTGGAGGCTTTTTCGGATTCATTTGCCGGGTATTTAAAAACAATTCTTTTGGTGGCGCTGGTTACATAGGATTTAGAATAAGACCCATTGTAAATATTAGGAATAATGGTTTCAGAAATCATAATACCACAAAGAACTATTCCTTCCGATCCATCTTTCCATTTAACGCGGGCAGTTATAGCACTCGGATACATATTTACATCTGAAGCTCCATAACGCATCATTTCCAAACGGTCAGCTTCTGCTCTTTCTTTTAATGAACTCAAACCTTCGTTATTATTCTTTATATCCGTAATGGCCGGGCCTCCCAATTCCTGGTTAACAAACACCTGTTTAAAATATTGAGCCGCATCAAGAGGAGCTCCGAAGCCTGCATTCTGATTTGGAGTATTACGCATAACTTCATTCATTTGAGGATCGGAGCTATATAAAAATACTTTCATCGGGAAAAATTCAAGACTATATTGACCATCAGGAGAAGTAGTTTTAAACTTTGTATTAACACCGCCTCCAACATCTCCGGGTGTAGCCCACCAAATATCACCATTACTTTTCCAACCCTTAGGTACCAGTATACTATATGCCTCGACCGGTTCGGTGAAGGCTATCTTATCTAAGACCCTTACTCTTTCCATAATGGTGTAATCCATTCCTTCAATAAATTTTTGAGCCGACGATGTTTTATTATTATTCGCCACTCCCACATTAGGATCCTTTTTTCCGGGAGCCATCCTGTTTTGACTATTACAACTGGTGATATTCAACATTATTCCTGTAACTAATAGTGGATAAAAAAATGAATATTTCATGGTTTAAAATTTATAAAAAGTCGTTTTTTATATGTGACGTTTTTTTCTTTTAGTCAGCGGAAAAGCCTTTTGTTTTGTTTTTATTTTCTGTTCTTTCCCTTTCACTACAATACACTATACTTATCGTTTGAGATTAAAAAAGGTCATCAATCTATTTTGATATAGGATTATTCCAGGTGGTCATTGACGCATTTAAAAATTTTATTAATCATTGATGACTTTTTGATTTTTGTCCGATATAGATGGAATGGTCTTGTTTTAAGATCCCGTCGTACAATTTTAGAAGTACACAAAAAACTATTTTTATATGAAAAAATTTACACTGCTGTTCCTTTTTGTTCTTATTTTCCGGATTGGCGCCTTCTCACAATCTGCTGCGGATTTCCATAATTATAATATGGCTAATACGCCCACTTTTACATCTAATAATTTTAAAGCAATTGCTATAGGAAAGGGCGGTCATATATGGGCAGGTACACAATACGGTGGATTGTACAAATATGACCCGGTATCAAAAACCTGGTCAAAAAGCACGGCACTCTCAAATGTTTTTATAAACGATATTAAAACCGATAAAGATGGAGGGATATGGGTAGCTCAATCGGGGAAATCCGGTTCGGTAGGTGGTGGAGGTAATATTGATGGTGGCATTGATTATTTCCCGGAAGCATCTTTTATACCAATGAATTTTTATAGCGTTACCGGCACTGGTGGATTGACTTCAAGAAATGTACGCTCTTTGTGGATTGATTCTTCCCGGTACAACGGCGCCAGTAACCCAAGAGTGTGGGCGGCACAGGCTTCTTTCATTACGCAATTTAATGCAACACGGGGAGGTATTGGCTTAGGCCTGAACAGCAAGGGCAACTCATTTGGTAACATAACCAATGGAATACAGGAATATGCTGCTGTTATTCCGGGTTGCCTTGCGGTGGGCGGAAATAAAGATGAGGTATGGGTTATGGCGCAGCCAAATTATGGCAAGAGCCAAATATTGAGGTATCATCCCGGAGTTTCCTCAGGAATTTTCAGAGGAGCTTTTGATCATGAAAATGTAAAAGGTAATATTTTTTCTAATGGATTTAGAGCCAGTGCTATTTATTTTGATAATGACGGGAGACAATGGATCGGATTGCAGGCCGGCGGCATAGTTGTGAAACAGAATGCATTATGGA
>JBDTJI010000026.1:0-3700 GCA_039935935.1 Ginsengibacter sp.
ATAGAGTGGGGCAGCCAGATACGCAGTTATGTTTTTCATCCCTATAAAATGATTAAAGACCATCGTACCGATTATGAAGTAGGCAATATAGGCCCGGTAATGGACGGTGAACTGGATGGATTTATAAAAGCGTATTTAATGCAAATGGAAAATGAAAAGATATGATGATATTTAAAAATTATTAACCTTGGTCCCAACAATACCGGGATAACTCATAGACTAATTAACGAATAAACGAGTAAACTAATTAACGAACAAACCAATTAACCAATTTAAAAAAGCATGCCTTCTATTCTTATAATTGACGATGAAAGAGCCATCAGGAAAACATTAACCGAAATACTGGGGTTTGAAGGATATAAAATAGATGAAGCATCTGATGGAGAAGAAGGTCTTAGAAAATTCAGGGAAAAGAATTATGACCTGATTCTATGCGATATCAAGATGCCTAAATTAGATGGCCTGGAGTTCCTGGAAAAGGCAAAAGAAATTAACAGCGAAGTGCCTATAATTATCATCAGCGGCCATGGTAACATTGAGACAGCAGTAGAAGCAGTCAAGAAAGGAGCCTATGATTATATTTCGAAGCCACCTGACCTGAATCGTATGCTTATTACCCTGCGTAATGCAATGGACAAGACTTCGCTCGTAGCTGAAACAAAAATACTAAAGCGCAAAGTAAACAAGGTGCAGGACATGGTCGGTGAATCAGAGCCGATAAAAAAAATAAAAGATACGATTGAGAAGATTGCGCCCACTGATGCAAGGGTACTTATCACAGGGGAAAATGGCGCAGGTAAAGAATTGGTGGCAAGATGGATACATGAAAAAAGTTCCCGTAACAAAGGAGCAATGGTAGAAGTGAACTGTGCAGCCATACCGGGCGAATTAATAGAAAGCGAATTATTCGGACATGAGAAGGGAAGTTTTACGTCGGCCCATAAGCAACGTATTGGAAAATTTGAGCAGGCCAGCGGCGGCACCTTATTTCTTGATGAAATAGGCGATATGAGCCTGAGTGCCCAGGCTAAAGTGCTGCGTGCATTACAGGAAGGAAAGATTACACGCGTAGGTGCAGACAGGGATATAATAGTAGATGTAAGAGTAATAGCTGCTACCAATAAAGATCTTTTAAAAGAAGTGGAAAATAAAAAATTCAGGCTCGATCTTTATCACCGCCTTGGAGTGATCATCCTGCATGTGCCTACTTTAAACGAACGTGCGTCAGATATACCTTTATTAATTGATCATTTTCTTGGGGATGTAGCTACAGATTATGGACAGGCTAAAAAAGAAATCGATAAAAAAGCAGTCGATCTGTTGCAAAAATATAAATGGACCGGCAATATAAGGGAGCTCAGGAATGTGATAGAACGGCTGGTCATACTTTCAGACAAAATTATAACTGCCAACGATGTTGAAGACTATGTATTGCCCCGTAAATGATGATTGTGGAATGAAAAAATCTATTTATCCTATTTAATTATGAAGCACATTTACTGCATCAGTGGTTTCGCTGCAGATGAAAGAGTCTTTGCTCATCTTAATTTTGGAGAAAATAGTATTCATTTTATTCCATGGAAAATTCCGCAGTATGAGGAATCTATTGAATCTTATGCTCATCGAATGTGCGAAGACATTCTGCACCCTAATCCTGTTTTGCTGGGGTTGTCCTTCGGCGGAATGATGAGCATTGAAATCGCAAAAGAGATACCGGTAGCAAAGATCATCCTAATTTCAAGTGTGAGTACTCTTCGGGAGCTTCCATTATATATGAAAATAGCCGGGAAACTTAGGCTGAACCATTTGGTTCCGCTGCGTCCCTATTCTTTTCTTGAGCCGTGGGAAAATTATACTCTTGGTGCGCACACCCCTGAGGAGAAACAATTAGTAAGGGAATACAGGCAGCATTTAAATCTTCAATATAGTGACTGGGCGATTGAACAGGTTTTAAATTGGAAAAATAAATGGTTCCCGAAGAATGTCGTCCATATTCATGGAACAAAAGATCACATTTTTCCTATCAAAAATATTAAAGCAGATTTTGTAATTAAGGGTGGTGGCCATTTGATGCTGATGAATAAAGCAGGAGAGATAAATGAAATTCTGAAGAAGGTTTTGTAGCTATTAGCTATCAGCCTTGTTGTTAAACTAATGATAACAATATTCATACGTTTTTTTGATAAGAAGTTTAATATGGTACTTTTGTCACTTTTAAAAATTAGCTCATGAGCATAGGTTTACTTTTATTTATTCTGGCATCGATTGCTGTTCTTATCGGACTGTATGGAATGTTTAAGAAAGCAGGAATGACACCGTGGAAAGGCTTGATCCCTTTGTACAATACCTGGTGCATGGTAAATAAGATGGAGATCAGTAAAGTTTGGTTTTTTCTGCAATTAATTCCTATCGCAGGCCAGTTTATCACTATCTGGATCTTCATAAAATTTGTAGAACATTTTGGCCGCTTCGGGCTTTGGCATCATTTCCTGACCGTTTTTTTTCCGTTTATTTATTTTCCATACCTGGGATTTTCCGATATGGAAAGGTATGCCGGTATAGCAGTAGTAAATAACTATAAGAAAGGCGCTATACGTGAATGGATAGACGCAGCAGTATTTGCCATTGTGGCTGCTACACTTATCCGCACTTTTGTTTTTGAGGCCTATACCATTCCTACACCCTCTATGGAAAAAACTTTATTGGTAAATGATTTTCTGTTTGTAAGTAAGTTTGCTTATGGTCCCCGTCTTCCCAATACGCCGTTGGCATTGCCGTTCATGCATCACACTATAATTGGTACCAATACCAAATCTTATGTAGAATGGATACATATTCCTTACACAAGATGGTTCCCAAGTCAGATAGAAAGAGAGGATGTGGTAGTGTTTAACTTCCCGGTGAATGATACCCTGATTAATGATTACCAGCATGGCTCTCAAATTACTTATTACCAGGAAATACAAAGCCGGATGATGGCAGATCATATATCTGAATCAGAAGCCAGGAAAAGAGTATTGGATCAGTACAGTGATTTAATTACTACGCGTCCCGTTGATAAAAGAGAAAATTTTATTAAAAGATGTGTGGCTATCGCCGGGGATACGCTACAAATTAAGAACAGGGTCGTTTATATAAATGGCCAGGCGCAGACATTGCCAAAGCATCATGAATTTAACTATTTGGTTACTACTTCATCGCCACTTGATCCGGACCAGTTGAATGGTGCCGGTATTAACGATAATCCCGAAAATCCGAATCTTAACCAGGTAAATATGATTGGTACTAATGCCTATTCAATAGGTTTAAGCGATGGTGAAAAATTAGAATTAAAAATGTTTCCTAATGTAAAAGATATCGAGCCGATACCTCTTGCTGATTATGATAAAAGCCCTTTCCTGTTTCCTTACGAGGCGGGTAATGGATGGTCTGTAGATGACTACGGGCCACTTTGGATACCCAAAAAAGGATCAATTATTCAATTAACTCCTGAAAATGTAAGGCGATACAAACGTTGTATTGCGACTTATGAGGGAAATAAATTTGAAGAAAAGAATGGAACTTATTTCATCAATAACCAGCCCGCCACTTCTTATACTTTTAAAATGAATTATTACTGGATGATGGGGGACAATCGCCATAACTCTCTTGATAGCCGCTACTGGGGCTTTGTACCTGAAGATCATGTTGTAGGTAAAGC
>JBDTJI010000027.1:0-1563 GCA_039935935.1 Ginsengibacter sp.
TGGTTTGATCAAAACCGGGAAAAGTATATTGCGGTAAAAACTGAATTTGGATTATTCGTAGCGGCTCTTTTGCAAAAAATGAGTCTTGTGGATAACGATCTTAAAGAACTCGAACCCAAGCAATGTACTTTCAGGATCAATCGCGATATCCGTTTTTCAAAAAATAAAACTCCTTATAAAATTGGCCTGGGCGCATCATTGAACCGTGAAGGGAAGAAATCAATTTATGCCGGTTATTATTTTCACCTTCAGCCGGGTGGCAATAGTTTCGCAGGTGGCGGACTTTGGATGCCGGACGCTGTTGTATTGAAGAAGTTGCGCCAGGAAATTGATTATTGTTTTCCTGAGTTTAATAAAATAATCCATGCTTCGGCATTTCAAAAGCAGTATGGGGCGTTAGAAAGAGATGAAAAGCAAATGTTAGTAAATGTACCGCGTGGCTACGAAAAGGAAAATCCTGCTGCAGATTTTCTAAAAATGAAAAGCTTTATCGCTACTAAAAATATAAGTGATTCAGAAATTCTTCAATCAGATTTGGTCAAAGAAGTGACAAATGCTTTTAAGGCTTTGATGCCGCTGATAAAGTTTATAAACAGAGCCCTTGAATAAATATTTTCATAAATACGATGATATAAAACAATCCATATCAAACTGGGGAAATGGGTTGTCAGTCATTTACTCTATAGTTTCAGTGAATATTTAAACAATCTGGATTGCAGGCCCATCTATTTTTAGAAGACAGATAAGACCTCAAGCCCTGTTACTTTAACAAAAAACAAAAGGATTATTATCAAGATAATAATCCTTTTTCAATTGGGTTTCGTCTGCATCAAGATGCAAGTAAAAATCGAGGGGCACCAGGGAATAATCCTTTGTTATTTTTCATAGACGGCAGAATCTAAACTTTCGCAACGGCCTGTTCTTTCGATCGTCTTTATTCTAAAGACAATTCCCTCAACACGGCTAAGGTCACCGGCAGGGAACGGCCATTCAGGAGATAGCTTTACGGTTTCGCTGGCAATGGTTGGAAGAATCCTCGATTGCAATATTTTCAATCCGTTGTCTTTATCTTCTGTGTTAGTAAGCTCTTCATATGTACCCCAAATTATCACTGATTGCCAATCGGCCATGTCTTCCATTTGGTCAACCTGGAAACAAACATTTGGGTTTTCTCTCATCATTGATATCTTTAGTCCCTCAAAACTGCGCACATAAATATATTGTTCATTATAAGCGTAGCTAACAGGCACTACATAAGTTTTGCCATTAGCATGACATCCTAATCTGCCAATGATATTTTCAGAAAGTACTTTTTCAATTTGTTCATCTTCTAATACTCCAAACATATATTTTTTTTTATTTCAGATTGAACTTAAGCTGGTATCGGTGGGACGACTCATAACTTCACCCTGCTCATTCTGCAACTCAAGCGTCCTGTCATCTGTAAAAGAAGTTTCTAACCAGATGTTGCCCGATTTACGGGACACCTGCATAGCCACTCCTAATTTTTCATACATCTCTTTTTCCAACTCGGCTACCGTTCTACTTTTATCAATATCTATC
>JBDTJI010000028.1:0-6136 GCA_039935935.1 Ginsengibacter sp.
CTATTTTATGCCATTACCATTAGTACTCATTCACGGCTATTCTGATAAAGGACAGTCTTTTCAAAGATGGAAAGATATATTTATTAAATCCAATAGCGGATATAATGAAAATAATGTGCAGATATGCAGTTATGTTTCTCTTTCCAATGAGGTAACAATTAAAGATATTGCGGAAGGCTTTGACAGGGCCTTAAAAATTAATACCAACATAAAAGACGATGAACCCTTTGATGCCATTGTGCATTCAACCGGCATGTTGGTATTGCGCTCCTGGCTGGCTGTATATGGTTCAGAAAGAAAACAAAGAGTAAAGCATATTATCGGCATTGCGCCGGCAACATTTGGTTCGCCTCTGGCACATAAAGGAAGAAGTTGGCTGGGAGCGATTTTTAAAGGCAATCGTGAAAAAGGACCCGATTTTATGGAGGCTGGCGACCTTGTACTTGACGGGCTTGAATTAGGAAGCAAGTTCACATGGGAACTTACGCATCGTGATGTTTTAAATAAAACGACAACATTTTATGGTGCCGATAATGATACTCCGTACCTGTTTGCTTTTTGCGGTGATACTCCATATAGAGGTTTGCAAGGATTGATAACTGGTACTCCCGGTACAGATGGAACGGTTCGCTGGGCAGGTTGCACGTTGAACACCAGGAAAATAAAACTTGATTTCACTGTTTCTGTTAATGACAAAATAAAAAACCGCTATGATGTGCCCGTTTGGTCAGCAGAAGAAAGACTAAACCTCCAAATGCCTTTTATTCCGATAAGAGGACTAAACCACGCAACTATACTTGAAGCGCCTTCAAAAGAGTTGGTTGATCTGGTGATGCAAGCGCTTAAAGTTGACAGTAAAGAGAGTTATCTCGATTGGATCAATATTGCTACTCGTAAAACAGCAGATACCCTGGAAAATATGAAAGGCACTTATCAGCAATTTATCGTACATGCAAGAGATGAACGTGGCGATCCTATTACGGATTTTAATTTGCAACTTTATCAATCAATAAATAATCCTGAACCCAACGAAAAAAAATGGAAGCCGGTTAAAATGGATGTTCATACCTATTCAACAGACAACAGTTTCCGATGTTTTCATATTAATTTAAAAGACATAATAAAGGATGATTTCAAAAGCCTGAAAGCGGAATTTATTGCTTCGTCAGGTACGGCATTATTGGGTTATATGGAATATTTAGAGGATGATTTGAATGTGGAAGAGATGGAGGTCCATCCTACTTTTACCATGGATTTGTCTCCGTTGCTTCACGATTCTGAAGTAAAATTTTTCTATCCTTTTACAACCACATTAATTGAAATCATTTTGAACCGGGAACCATTACCGGCAAAACAGAAGAATAATGTAACATGGTTTTTAGAAGATAAAAGTGATTAACAACCAACGGAAAAATCCATACTATTTTTTATTCATTATTAAATAAGTATATGTCCCTTCTCTAACCTGACGCAGATATACAGCATTGCTTTTGTCCCACGGGGTATCTGTACCTTGAAAGTACATCAGGCAATTAAAAGCCTTGGTTTCTCCTTCCCAAAAATCCCACTCGTCAATTTATCATACAACTCAAACAAAAACTCAATCCGCTTATGAGTATTACCGCTAATTATAGTTGTATAACTATAGCCATTTTACCACCTGTTCCAAGGCAGTATGAAACTTTTATTAGTTGTATCTTTTAGTAAATCACCCGTCATGCCATTTTGCAGCATTTGTATTACGCTCTTATTATCTTCCCTCCATTGTAAGCGGCAGAATTTTTATTTCTTTTTTATTATCAAAGAGCGTTTGGCCACTTCCACGCCGTTCATGCCGGGCATCACAATATCAAGCAGAATTATGTCCGGCAAATTAGTATCATCATGTAAAGAATCACAAAAATTTTATGATCACCTATTAAGGCGAAAGATGTCATTCGTCATATAGAGAGGATTTGCAATCATGTTTTTCCATGAAATATTTGGTGGTTTTTCATGATGGGAATTATGGGTTTTCCTTTTCCCGTGAAAAATAATCAAATTAGATTTGACAAGATAAATAATAGTCGGATTTATGATAGATGCAGCCATATAGCTGCCGGAGAGTCAACCTTTGCAATTGGTTTCGTTCTTATCTAATAAAGAATAGTATTATAAAATTTATTTAACCCGTTAGCCGAAAAGGGATTCAGAGTAGGCGAATTAAATATACTTTATGAAATTAAAGTCAGTTAACCGATGAAAGTATTCAACACATACAAACTGAAGTTTCAACATTACTGGTAAAGATTGAGAAGAATATAAAATCTCCTGAATTTGTTTGTTCACTGTATTAATCAACCCTTGATAAATCCACTTCCCAAAAAATTAATTTTTCCCTTTCCCAATTATGTTTTGAAGAGTAACTTAAAATCTACTATAGGATTCAATTATCTATCGTAAACGGTCTATTCAAAGAAAGTACTTTAAGAATCGCAATTCAAACCGGTCTATTGATCTTCACTTATTAAAATAATTTTTTATGCCTGACGAAAATTCAAATACGGAAACTGGAATAACATCCTGGCAGAAATTACTAGCAGGGGTATTGCTGGTAGCCTTCACCTTTATTGTTATTTACAATGTCATAGCTTACTGGCCCGATAAAATGCCGCCGTTAGAAAAAGGAGATAATGTAGCATGGTACACCAATAAACCTTTTCACATTGATCTTATAGAAAATCCGTGTGATACAGATATTGCAATGATTCATACTAAAGACAGCCTTCATAAAATTTTAGATTCCGTAGAAAAGGAAATTGCCCATCTGAAAAATAACCTGAATATTGATAGTACTAAAGTCGATTCATTAGCTCTTGGCGATTCGCTAAAAAAATATAATGATTCTGCTATTCAATTAAAAGCGTTGGTATTAAAATTGAAAAGTAGCAGTGACAAGATTGAGGAAGATGACAGAATACATCTAAATACAATCCTGCTGATCCTGGTAGCATTAATGGGTTTCCTGGGTAATATGGTGCACATTGCTAGTTCGTTTACAGCATTTGTTGGTAACGGGACATTCAAAAGAAGGTGGATACTTTGGTATTTCGTCAAACCATTTACTGCAGCGGCTTTAGCAATAATTGTCTATTTCATAATAAGGGCAGGCTTTCTGAGTTATGGAACGGGCGCTGCAGGAATAAGTTTGTACGGGATTCTTTCTCTGTCGGCTCTCACGGGTTTATTTACGGACAGCGCCACGTTGAAACTCGGAGAAATATTTGACGTAATATTCAAGCCAAAAGATGAAAGGCAGGATAAATTGTTAGAACCAGACATTTCAGTTATATCTATTTCTCCTCTGTCAATTCCCCAGGCCGGTGAAAGCTTAATAACATTAAAAGGCAAAAACTTCGAGGCCCGGGGCATAAAAATAACCGTGGATGGAAAAGATGTTAAAGCCACTATAACAAAAGACACTATTGAAATTAAATATACTCCCACACCCGCGGCCATCGCGGCAGCCAAAGCGGTACTGGTGTTAACGGATAAATTTGATGAACCGAAGTTTACCAAAGAGATAATAATAACCCCTTAACCTTCAAGGTGTAATTCAAAATTTTAATATCATTTTTATGAATACAGATGTCACGATCACTTCAGGTTCCCAATGCGGTGGGGAAGAATATTTGCCTGGTGGGCTTTTCCATGAAAACTATCAAGGTTTTTCCATAGTAAAAAAAGGCGTTTCCCCCTATTTGAAGGTAAGGAAAGCTGGTAATTTGGGATGTTCCTGAAGTTGTCCGTAGAAATTAAATAGTGTTGATTCTATAAAAAGAAAACATAAAGATCGAAGGTGGCTTTTTATAAGTGCAGGAATTATTATTGTCCAATAAAAAAAACAAAAAATAAATTACTATGGCAAAGAAACCAGTGTCAGGTTACCAGGAAACAGGCACAAACGAAGCGGCACTTTTTACTTTAAAAGTTCACCGTGGAGAAGGTATGGCGCTTTTGGGCATGAATTGGAAACAAGGCAAACCTCCAATTGATTTTGTTGGCTTTTCAATTGAGTACAAAGAGCCGGAGGGAGATAAATTTTATCCTCTAAGGAACAGGATCAGTTTTCCCAATGCACCAAAGGATGATCCAAATGTGAGGTATACAGTAAGAAGTCCGCTTCAAAAATTTAGATGGGTACATTTCCCCCGCAATGCAGAATTGGAAGGTTTGTTTACTTATAAAGTTAAGCCGGTATTTATGAATAAAGCCGGCGAGTTGAGTTATGGTGAATCGCAGCAATGTTCAATAGCCCTGGCACGAGAAACTTTTCCGGAGGAACTAAATGTGACATTTACCAGGGGATTTGTCTCTTCCCAGGCTTTTGTGGATAATTATGAAAAGCATGGTGCTATTAAAACCTTGCTCCCCGCAAAGGCTAACGAAGGACTTACTTTTAAAGCGACACATCCGGATGCCGAAAAGGCGCTCGCCTGGATGGGGTTTGAAGCATACAATGCCATCCTTAGCGTATTGGATGATGCAATAAAAAATACCAACGCTACTGTTTACGTAATTGCTTACGACCTGAACCAGCCAGAGATCGTAGATCGTTTAAAGAAATTAAAAAAATGCCTCCACATAATTATCGATAATTCAGCGGATCATGGCGAAGAAGGTTCAGCAGAGAATCAGGCGGAAGCCATGTTAAAAGTTACGGCCGGGGAAGATAACGTCCTTCGGCAAAAAATGGGCAGTTTACAACATAATAAAACAATAGTTGTAGATGGTACTGGATTGAAAAAAGTCGTTTGTGGATCAACCAACTTATCATGGCGCGGCATTTTCGTTCAAAATAATAATGCTATCATTCTCACGGGTACTAAATCCGTAAACTTGTTCAAGGAAGCATTTGAAAATTTCCGGGCTGTGGGACAATCAAATAAAGTTTCATTATTCAACGATACAAAATCAGCTACATGGCAGCCTCTTGGCCTTTCTGACATTGATGCCCGGGTAGCTTTTTCGCCACACAGTGATAATAATAGCGTACTGCAATCTATCGGAGATGATATTGATTCCGTGAAATCGAGCCTTTTATATTCTATGGCTTTTCTTGCACAAACAGGTGGACCTATACGGGAAGCATTAACCAGGATTACCGAAAGTGCGAAAGTGTTCGTGTATGGAATCGCTGATAAACCCGTTGGTGGTATCACTTTAAAAAGCACGGATGGAAATCCACAGCCTGTTTCTCCCGCTGTGATCAGCAAAAATATTCCGGAACCATTTAAACAAGAGCCCACAGGCGGGAGCGGTATCCGTATGCATCATAAATTCCTCGTAATGGATTTTAATACAGACAATGCAAGAGTATATATGGGATCTTATAATTTTTCCGGTGCGGCAGATCAAAAAAATGGCGAAAATCTGTTGTTAATTAAGGGCAGGAAAGTAGCCACCGCCTATATGATTGAAGCAGTAAGAATATTTGATCATTATGAATTCAGGCTTGCTCAATCAAAAGCGGACACTAAACAGAAAAAACTGGAACTACAATTACCGCCAACGAATAAGAAACAAAAACCTTGGTGGGATAAATACTACTCCAACAAAAGGCGCATCAGAGACCGGGAGTTATTTTCATAATCATTAACATTAATGGTTACACTGATACTTTGATGATTTTTCGAGTTAATTTTGTTTGTGCGACTGATTTGTTCAAAATATCCGTTTCAGAATTTCGTGCCTTTTAATTACTATTTAAAAATAGAAATTTTAGTAAAATGTAGATATTATTTAACATAAGATTTTCAATTTAATCTATTTAGTATCAAATTGTAGATTTAAAAATGTGATTATTCCCAAAAGGAAAATCCGTTAAAGTGTAGATTCATAGGTTCATTTTTGACAAGTGTTTCTTTGTCTGGTAAAGCAACAATTATCCGCTTTTCTTATTTCTTATTCTTCCCCTTCTTCTTCCCTCAAACATCCCACTGGTAATTTTATCAATCAACTCAAACAAAAACTCAATACTTTTTGTTTCATTGATAAAAGGTTGCGGGCGGTAAAAAAGATCAACAGCTTTATCTAATACCTGACGAGCCTTTACTAATTCTGGCGGCATGGTTGGAGGCCAGAGGTGACACCTTTT